>NZ_JBFUAI010000015.1:0-136740 GCF_056406355.1 Cellulomonas sp. P1_C4
GGTGCTCTGCCGGTCCAAGATCGAGGTGAACACGTCGCTGAACGCGTCCGCGCGGCGTTGATCGACCGTCCGGGTGTCTCCGTCGAGGGCGGCGTGCCCGGCCAGGGCGTCGATCGCGGTGAATGCCGCGGTCGCCTCGGTGGCGGGTAGGTAGGCGATCAGCCTGGCCATCGCGTCCGGGGCGAGCACCAGCTCGACCCCGCGCCGGTCGCGTTCGGCGACTCGTCGTTTCTCCGCGACTCCCGGGTTCAGCGCGATCAGCGCGGCGCGCACGTGCCGGGTCAGCTGCGGGACCGTCATCTCGCCCGCGGACTGGATCGCGTCGTCGACCACCGCGGTGACGTCGCTGGTGGGTACGTCCGCGCCTGCCTTGGAGACCTCGTCCAGGATCACGTCGACCTTGCGTGCCTCCAGGGCGCCGGCTGCCCACGCGTCACCGAGGGCCGGGTGCTGGGCGGCGCCCCAGGCGCGCAGGAACACGAGCTCCGCGGCCCGTTTCGTGCATACCAAGGCGCAGGCCAGCTCATCGGGCACATGCCGCAACGCATCGGGCGTGCGCGCCCCCAGCTCGCAGGCGAACGACCCCTGCAGGGCTTGCAGCATGGTGATCGCCTGCTGGGTGGCGGCTACCGCGTTGACCAGGGCCGCGCCGGACATGTCAGCGACCGGCACCGCGGTCAGCATCGCCACCAGCTCCGCGACGTCGACGCCGGGCAGCGGGAAGTGCTCCACCGCCGCTAGATCGATCACCTTCGCGTCCGGACCTGGCACGGGCGTGACACCTGGGCGCCCGCCATGCCCCGAGTCCGCCCACACCAACGCCGGTGTCCCGTGCGTGCCCGGCGAGGTGGAAGCAGCTGACGAGCCGGCAGTCGCGGAAGGATCGCAGGAGTCCGCCGTCGCGGAAGTGCTCGTCGCGCGAGCGTCAGCAGGCGCCGGCGGGGATGGGGGGTCGGGTGTCGGCGCGGGCGACCCGGCACGCTCGCCCAGGGCGGAGGAGTCGGGCGACGCCTCGGACGGGTTCCCCGGGGCAGCGGGCGAGGCCGGGTTGCGGACGGCTCCCGCGACGGCGTGCGCGGCCGTGGCGTCGACCTCGAGACGTTCGAGCACCGCCGTCACCGTGACCACCTCCTGTCGCACGAACGATCCGATCCGGACATAGAACAACTGTACGACCGACCACTGACATTCATCCCTGACCAGCACAAACGCGACGCGTCAGAGCGCGCACGCCCGAACATCGCTCGTACACTTGTTCGATGATCCGCGACATCGACTGGTCGAAGTGGCAGCGCACGCCACGCGGCTGGGTGCGGGTGCCGCCGCAGGGCTGCCCGGCGGGCCACCGGTGGACCACGAGCGGGCCGGGCCGACCGTCGGAGCGGTTCGTCACGTGCGGGTGCACGGTCGACCGGCACCACACGCTCTGGGTGTGCCCCGCGTGCGGCATGCACTGCGCGGAGGGGTGCATCAACCCGGAGCTGTGGGCCGGCACGACGGTGTCGTCGGGAATCTCCGGCAACCGACGCGGGGTGGTGTGAACGCGGGATAGTGGCGGCATGGGGCGGGCAGCGGTGATGGGGATCGTTCTCGTCGTCGCGACCCTGGCGGGCTGCGCGTCGTCGACGCCGAGCCGCGCCCCGAAGATGAGCGTCTCGCCGACAAGTGAGCCCACCGCAGTCACCGCACCCCTCGTGCCCGACGTCGACGAGCCGCCCGTGGTCGCGGTGGCGCCGGCGTTCACCTCGGCGATCAGCACGATCAGTCCCGAGCTGGCTGACCGGATGAGCGCGTCGTGGCGCCCCGGCTGCCCGGTGCCGCTGGAGGACCTCCGCTACGTCACGGTCACGCACCGCACCTTCGACGGCGCCGACGCTCAGGGCGAGCTGGTGGTCCACGCGGACGCGGCGCAGGACGTCGTGACGGTGTTTCACGCGCTGTTCGACGCGGGCTACCCGGTCCGCTCGCTGCGGCTGGTCGACGACTTCGCGGCGAGCGACGACGACTCGATGGCCGCGGACAACACGTCGGCGTTCAACTGCCGGGCGATCACGGGTGGCACGAGATKGTCGGAGCACGCATACGGCCGGGCGATCGACCTCAACCCGGTGGAGACCCCCTACGTCAACGGCAGATCGGTCGCGCCGGACGCGGGTCGGGAGTTCGCCGACCGCCCGGACGCCCCGGGCGTTATCCATGCCGGCGACGAGGTGGTGCGTGCTTTCGCGCGGGTCGGCTGGCAGTGGGGCGGCGCGTGGGACTCGCCGATCGACTACCAGCACTTCTCGCCGTCGGGCCGCTGAGGGTCAGCCGTCCAACCGGGCGTCGACCTCCGCCATGCGTCGGGTCGCGACGAGCCGGACCGTCTCCGCGGAGAGCGGCGTGGCGGCGTCGAACTGCAGCGTCGCACCCGACAGGCGCCCCTCGGTGAGGGTCCCGGCCAGGGCGCGCGCCAGGGGCGGGCTCATCAGGTGCACGCTGCAGTGCGCCTTCGCGACGGAGAGCGCCACCAGACCAGCGCCGCGGTACTTGATCGTCGGCACCTGGTAGGAGATCACCTGCTCCGCGTCGGGGACGACGGCGAGGAAGTGGTCGCGCACGGCGCGGAGCGCGGCGCCCTGTGCCGTCGGGACCGCGTCGAGGTACTCCTCAACGGTCGTCGCGGGATATCCGTCTCGCGTCACAGCTACGCCTCCTGGGGTTCTGACGACCGACGGACCGGTGACACCGGGCGGACGGGATGGGCGGCGAGCTCGACGAACTCGTTCACGCGCAGGCCGGCGAGCGCCACGCGGATCACGCCAGGCACCAGGCGCGCGCCGGCCTCGCCGTGCAGCCGGACGGGGTGGCTCAGGGCAAGGACGTTCCCGCGCCGGACCATCCGCGCATCGGCGCCCACCACCGACACGTTCGGCAGCCACTGCACGTGCGGGCCGTACGTCAGCGCGATGACGACCCCGCGCGGTGTCGGGAACGCGAACACCGGCGTGCGGAACCGCCGACCGCTGCGCCGGCCGGTGTGGTGCAGCGTCGCGAGGGGCGGGAGCCAGTCGGAGAGCACGCCGAGGATCGGGTTGGTCACGCGGCGGTTGACGCGCGTGACCCACAGAGGGATCGGCATGGAAGTCGACGCTAGCGCCGCGGCGAGCGCGGAGCCTAGGGGCGTCGGGACGCCCGTGGCGACCTCTAGACACTCTGGACGCCGAGAGTCTCGCCCAGCGGACGCCGAGTTGCGCGGCTCGGGCGGCCGTGGTGACCGTAGAGGTGTCCGACGAGCCGCCCCGCAACGGGTGGCGCCCCCGGCAACGGAAGGAGAGCCACTGTGCTCACCCTGACTGACAGCGCCCGCACCGCCGTCCACACGCTCACGACGAAGGCCGGACTGCCCGACGACACGGGCGGCCTCCGGATCGCCCAGCAGGAGGCCGGCGGCTTCGAGCTCGCGCTCGTCCCTGAGCCCCTCCCGGGCGACGACGTGGTGACCGACGGGTCGACCCGCGTCTACGTCGACCCCGAGGCGTCGCGCACGCTGGCCGACCAGCGTCTCGACGTGGAGCCGGCCGCCACCGGCTCGGCGTTCACGCTCAGCCCGCAGTAACGCAGCCCGGCAGGCGGTGAGCCTCTCCCCCTCCGCTCACCGCCGTCGCCATGCACGACGAAGGGGCCCGACGCGAGTCGGGCCCCTTCGTCGTGAGAGCTCAGGCGCCGCCCAGCAGCTGGTCGAACGACGGCACGGCGTCGTAGAGCCCGACGGGCGCGGAGGGCTCCCGGTCGGCCACCATCTCGGCCAGCTCGCGGCCCGCGCGGCGGATCCGGTTCGGCAGCGGGTTGACGTCGTCGCCGCCGCCGTCGGCCCAGTCGTCGGTGGCGGCGAACACGGCCGTACCGGCGACGTCGGCCCGCAGGTAGGCGAACAGCGGCCGCAGCGCGTACTCGAGCGCCAGCGAGTGCCGCCCGGTGCCGCCCGTCGCCCCGACGAGCACGGGCCGCCCGACGAGGGCGTCCTTGTCGAGGATGTCGACGAACGACTTGAACAGCCCGGAGTAGGACGCCGAGAAGATGGGCGTGACGGCGATGACGCCGTCCGCGGCCGTGACCTTCTCGATGACCTCCGTGAGGGGGCCGGAGGCGAAGCCCGTGAGGGTCATGTTGACCACCTCGTGGGCGACGTCGCGCAGCTCCACCGTCTCGACGTGCGCCGTGATGCCGCGCGCGGCGAGCTCAGTGACGGTCGCGTCGGCGAGGCGGTCGGCCAGCAGACGCGTGGACGAGGGCTGGGACAGCCCGGCCGAGATGACGACGATCGAGCGGTCGCTCATCGTGGTCCCTTTCCCGAACAGTGAAGACGAAGACGAGGTCATGAGGACAGCGAGTCCTCGGCCCGGAGGCCGGTGTAGTCGTCGGTCGCGCCGACGGTCTGCTCACGCACGGTACCCGCGGCCACGGCCTTCGCCACCCGCTCGGCGTGGGTCGGCGGGTTCGCCGGCACGTGCGCGGGACGCGCGGCCTCGGCCTCGGCACGCAGCACCGGGACGACCTCGGTCGCGAGGATGTCGATCTGCTCGAGCACCGTCTTGAGCGGCAGGCCGGCGTGGTCCATCAGGAACATCTGGCGCTGGTAGTGCCCGACCTGGTCGCGGAACTTGCCGTAGCGGTCGATGACCTGCTGCGGGCTGCCCACGGTCAGCGGGGTGTCGCGCATGAAGTCCTCCATCGACGGACCGTGCCCGTAGACGGGCGCGTTGTCGAAGTAGGGCCGGAACTCCTTGACGGCGTCCTGCGAGTTCTTGTTCATGAACACCTGCCCGCCGAGCCCGACGATCGCCTGGTCGRCCTGGCCGTGCCCGTAGTGCTCGTAGCGCTGACGGTAGAAGTTGACCATCTGCGCGGCGTGCTCGAGCGGCCAGAAGATCGCGTTGTGCAGGAAGCCGTCACCGTAGTAGGCGGCCTGCTCGGCGATCTCGGGGCTCCGGATCGAGCCGTGCCATACGAACGGCGGGACGCCGTCCAGCGGGCGCGGGGTCGAGGTGAAGCCCTGCAGCGGCGTGCGGAACTTGCCCTCCCAGTCCACGACCTCCTCCTCCCAGAGGCGGCGCAGCAGCGCGTAGTTCTCGATGGCCAGCGGGATGCCCTGGCGGATGTCCTGGCCGAACCACGGGTACACGGGACCGGTGTTGCCGCGGCCCATCATGAGGTCCATGCGTCCGTCCGAGATGACCTGGAGCATCGCGTACTCCTCGGCCAGGCGCACCGGGTCGTTGGTCGTGATCAGCGTGGTCGCGGTCGACAGGATGATGTTCTTCGTCGTGCCCGCGAGGTAGCCGAGCATCGTGGTGGGTGACGAGGGCACGAACGGCGGGTTGTGGTGCTCGCCCGTCGCGAAGACGTCCAGACCCGCGGCGTCCGCGTGCTGGGCGATGGTGAGCATGTTGCGCACCCGCTCCGTGTCGTCCGGCGTCCGGCCGGTGGTCGGATCGGTGGTGACGTCGCCGACGGTGAAGATCCCGAACTGCATCTCACGCCTCACTCGCTAGAGGTTCATGCGTTTGCATGTACTTGCCGCTCAACAGGGCACCCCCCGGACCTATTCCCCTGCGACGCCGCGCTTCCACAACTTCGGACAACTCGGATGTATCAGGCGGCCCGTACGCGTCCCTTTCTGCCCGTGCGCCGAACGACGGCGCGGACAGGAAAGGGCACGACCATGACCATCCTCAGCTCGCAGATCGGTGCGGACTACCGTCCCGCCGCCGCAGCAGCCGTCCAGGCGCTCGCCGACTCCGGCATCCCGGTGCACCTGCCCGGGACCGAGGCGTACGCGGCCCGCACGGGCACCAGCAATCTCATCAAGGCGATCCGCCCGGCGGCCGTCGTCGCCGCGCGTGGCGCCGAGGACATCAGCCGCACGCTCCGCCTCGCCGCCACCGCCGGGCTGCGCGTCGCGGTGCAGGGCACCGGCCACGGCGCCACCGAGACCATGCAGGACGCGATCCTGGTGAGCACCGCCGCCCTCGACGAGCTCACGGTCCACGCCGACGAGCGCTGGGCGCGCATCGGTGCGGGCGTGAGGTGGGGCGCCGTCCTCGAGGCGTGCGCGCCGTACGGGCTCGCGGGCCTGGCGGGCTCGTCGCCGGACGTCGGCGTCGTCGGCTACCTCACGGGCGGCGGGCTCGGCCCGGTAGCCCGCACGCACGGGCTCGCGTCGGACACGGTCCGCGCGTTCGAGGTGGTCACCGGGGACGGCGCGATCCGCCGGGTCACGGCGACCAGCCACCCCGACCTGTTCTGGGGCCTGCGCGGCGGTAAGGGCACGCTCGGCATCGTCACCGCGGTCGAGATCGATCTCGTCGAGCAGGCCACCCTGTATGCCGGCGCGCTGTGGTTCGCCGACACCGACACCGCCGCCGTCGTCCGCACGTGGAGCCAGTGGTGCGAGCTGCTGCCCGACGAGGGCACCACGTCGATCGCGATCATGCGGCTGCCCGACATGCCGATGTTCCCCGAGCCGCTGCGCGGCAGGACCTCCGTCTCCGTGCGGTTCGCCTGGACCGGGGACCCGGCCGTCGGCGAGGAGATGATCCGGGCGATCCGCTGCCTGGGGACACCCCTCATCGACACCGTGCAGGTCATGCCGTACGCGGCGCTCGGAGCCGTGCACTCGGACCCGGTCGACCCCATGCCCCTGCACGAGCAGCACAGCCTGCTGGACGACTTCGACCTCCACGCCGCCGACCGGCTGCTGGAGCTGGTGGGCCCGGACGCGCAGTCCGCGCAGGCCATGGTCGAGGTGCGGCAGCTGGGCGGGAAGGTCCGCGACGACCGTGGGGTGCCCAGCGCCTTCGCCCACCGAGACGCGGCGTTCTCGCTGTTCACCATCGGCGTGCTCATCCCGGAGATCGCGCAGGTGGTCACCCGGGACACCGCGCGGGTGCACGACGGCATGGCGCCGTGGRCGCGCGACGGTGGCCTGCCCAACTTCACGGACTCCGCCGGGCCGCAGTGGGCCGAGCGGGTGTTCACGCCCGAGGTAGCGCGCCGCCTGGAGACCGTGTCGATGGTCTACGACCCCGACGCCGTGCTGCTCGCGGCGCGAGGCGTGCGGTCCTGAGCGCTCGACGTCGAGCCAGGCTCCGGTCCTTACGGGGTCGGGGCCTGGCTCGGGCTCGGTTCCACGGAGAAGGTGATCGACATCTCTGCGGAGTCCGTGAACTGGGCCGAGGTCGTGCCGACCAGCGGGCTCAGGAGCGCGCACACGGCGAGGGCCGCGGCGACGGCCAGGCGTACGAGCCCCGCGCGGTCGACGGTGAGGAACGTCCGACCGGTCGGTCCAGGGACGGGGTCGGGGAGGTCAGTCGAGGAGGAGCTCATCGACCCTCCTGTCCGCGCTGCTGTCGGCGGGGCGGCTCCGGCTGCCGCGCCGGCTGTCACCGATTGCGAGCAGCTCGAGCGTAGCGAGTGCGACCAGCGGCGGGACGAGCATGACGGCCCGACCCTGCGGTGAACCCGCCCACTGCAGCACCCAGCCCCATCCGCGGTGAACGGCGAGCTGGACGCCTCGGATCTGGCCCACCGGTGTCGCGTTGGCGTCGGGGTCCTTGTTGGCGTCGCCCTTGGTGACGACGTAGTACTTCGTTTTCGGGTTTCCAGCCGCGTCGAGCTTGGGCACCATGTTGCCCGTCGTCTTGTCCTGCTCGAGGTCGGGCAGCTTGCGGAGCTCGACGATGCGGTGCGTGACCAGTTCCGTGGACCCCGTCGGCCAGAACGAGATGATCTGCCCGACCTTCAGGTCCGACTCGTCGGAGATCGCGCGCAGCACGACGACGTCACCAGCGTCGAACTTTGGTGCCATGGACCCCGACGTCACGATGAGCAAGCGCTGGTGGTGCACCTGGAACCAGAGCGGCACGGCGAGCGAGGTCGCATACGCGCCGCCGCACACGATGATGATCGTCCAGAGCGCCACCCCGAGGAGTCGGCGCCAGGTGGGCTTCGGGGCGCGAGAACGCCGCCGACCGAGCACGCGCGGCGCGCGACGGTCGACGGCGGGGGCATCTCGTTGCCCGTCCGACCAGAAGACCATCAGTCTCCGTTATTGACCGTCTGCTCGGCATTGAAGGCAAGGTCCAGCTTCACGGCGGTGTCCTGGAACTCGTTGGTGGCGCCGATCGGGAAATAGACCTTGAAGCAGAGCCACTCCTGACCGCCGGACAGCAGGCGCCGGTCGCCATCGTCCTTGCCCGTCGCTTTGTCTCCCACCAGCTTGGTGAACGTGTCGGGCCAGTTCGACACCCCGTTGGCACTGGGGAGCGGGGTGGCGCCGGCGGGGAACGCGTCCTCGGTGCACTGCGCGCTGGGGATGTTGTCGAAGACGCTCAGCTGGAGCGTCTTGCGCAGGTCACCCTTGATCGGCGCCGGGTCGAGTGTCGGGTCCGGCGTTCCGTTCGGGACAACGGACGCCTGGTAGTAGACCGCGTACCGGAGTGCGAGGGATCCGTTGCTCTTCACGTTCACAGGGACGTACGTGGAGGAGCCGGGCGCGAGGTTCTGCGGCGTGAAGGCGA
This sequence comes from Cellulomonas sp. P1_C4, assembly GCF_056406355.1. Taxonomy (NCBI): domain Bacteria; kingdom Bacillati; phylum Actinomycetota; class Actinomycetes; order Micrococcales; family Cellulomonadaceae; genus Cellulomonas; species Cellulomonas sp. P1_C4. The sequence goes on from NZ_JBFUAI010000015.1 coordinate 8,562, forward strand.
AGTTCACGTCCTTGCCGATGGCGAGGTCCACGGTGCCGGTCTCGATCGACGCGTTCGCGCTGTCGTTGTCGGTGAAGAGGGCCGACGTCGTCAGCGTGGTGGCGCCGACCGCGGCGAGCCCGACGATCGCCACCGTGGTCCAGAGGCGACGACGACGTGGGGCGTCACGGTGCACCGGAGCGGGGTCGATCATCTCCTGCAGCAGGTCGTCCATCATCTGAGAACCCTCCTAGGGGCGGCGGGAGCCGAAAAAGCATTCATCGGCACCCCGGAGGCCCGACTTGAGGTGTAGGCACGATACTCACCCGTTCGTGGAGTCTGCGCCGGGTGCCCGCGGGGTCCGAGCACGTCGCGTCGTCGGCCGCGGCGCGGCGACTGCCACACCGCCACTGCTGGCGCGTTCGCGGCGCGGTCGCGGGACCGACCGCGTCAGCGGGAGGTCGCCGGCCGGCACAGCCTGCGAGTACAGGAACCCCTGCGCCTGGTCGACGCCGAGCCGGCGCAGGATCACGGCCGTGGCCTCGTCCTCGACGCCCTCGGCGACGACCCGCAGGTCGAACGAGTGGGCCAGGTCGACCATCGCCTGCACGACGACCTCGGAGCCCTCCCGACCATCCGCACCGAGGTCGGACACGAACAGCCGGTCGATCTTCAGCTCGTCCACGGGCAGGTCCCGCAGCTGGGAGATGGACGTGTTGCCGATCCCGAAGTCGTCGATGGCCACCCGGACGCCCAGCGCGCCGAGCCGCTCGAGCACAGGCACCACCCGGGAAGGGTCGGCCACCAGGGCCGTCTCCGTGATCTCGACCTCGAGCAGGTCGGGCGGCACGGCATGCTCCTCGAGGAGCGCCTCGATGAGCTCGACCACGGCGGGCGTCGTCACGTCGTGAGCCGAGAGGTTGACCGCCACCGGGGTCGCGCGGCCATCGGCGCGCCAGGCGGCCAGCTGCGTCACGCACTCCGTGAGGGCGTACCGCGTGACGTCGTGGATGAGGCCGGACTGCTCGGCCAACGGGATGAAGGTGGTGGGCGGCAGGACCCCACGCGTCGGGTGCACCCACCGCATCAGGGCCTCGAGCCCGACGGTCCGTCCCGTCGCCAGCTCGATCTTCGGCTGGTAGTGCATCCGGAGCTCGCGCTCGCCGTCCGGACCCGGGGTCAGCGCGCGGTGCAGGTCGCCCAGCAGCACCAGGCGGGCGGGCGACGAGTCGTCCTCGTCGGCCGAGTACACGGACACGCCGGTGCGGTGGTGCTTGGCGGCGTACATCGCGACGTCCGCGGTCCGCATGAGGGACGACGGGTCGGTCGCATGGTCGGGCAGGCACGCCACGCCGACCGACGTGTCGACGTGCAGCGGCAGCTCGCCCAGCATGAACGGCGGCACGAACAGTCCCCGCACCCGCCGGGCCAGGTGCTCGGCGTTGGCCACGGAGCGCACGTCGGGCAGCAGGATGGCGAACTCGTCACCGCCGAGCCGCGCGACGATGTCGTCGTCCCGCAGCGCGCCTCGCAGCCGTTCCGCGACCTGCTCCAGCAGCTCGTCGCCGCGGTCGTGGCCGAGCGAGTCGTTGATGTCCTTGAACCGGTCGATGTCGAGCAGCATGAGGCCGACGCGCGAGCCGGTCTCGTTCGCCTCGAGGATCGTCCGGCGCATCCGCTCGGCCAGCATGCGGCGGTTGGGCAGGCCCGTGAGCGAGTCGAGGAGCGCGAGCCGCGCGTTCTCCAGCGCCGTGGCGTGCAGCCGTCGGGACGCCGTGAAGACGGTCCGGAAGAGCACGAGCCAGAGCGCGAGCAGCCCGAGGGCCACCACCAGCGACACCGTGCGCACCGCGTCGGAGAGGGCGGCGCTGGCGGCGGTGTGGTCGAGCATGACCTCGGCGGCGCCGATGACGGTGTCGGCGTCGCGCGTGGGGTCGGGATCGGCCGTCTGGCCGGCCAGCACCGGCACATAGACGTCCAGCACGCGACGCTCCGTCCCGCCTTCACCGCCGAGGTCCGTTCCGCGCACATCGGTGATCACCTGCGCGTCGGACCCGTGCGAGGTCTTGGTCACCAGGTCCAGCCGGGCACCGTCGGGGAAGCCGGTCGTTGTATTCGGCTCGGAGCTGTAGATCAGGGAGCCGTCGGGCGCCCAGAGCCGCAGCTCGACGAGCCGCTCCTCGAAGCCTGCCGTCGCCGTCGCCACGGCGAGGGACTGCGACTCAGACAGCACGTCCACCCCGACGAACGACTCGGTCGGCACCGCCGCGGCCGCGTACGTCACGACGGTCTCGGCCGTCGCCGTCCCGTCGTTGATCGACTGCTGCCCCATGACGCTCCACGTGACCCAGACGAGGGCGCACCCGAGCACGACCATGGCCGTGCTGCTGATGACCGCGAACGAGCGGGTCAGCGGCCAGCGGCGGCGGGTTGCTCTTGGCACGGGGGACCTCACGAGCTGGGTGAGCGCGGGTCAGGAGGGCTCCGCGCTGAGGGCGAGAGTATGCGGTACAGGCGTTCAACAGCGACACCCCAGGTCAGAGGATTGTCCCGGCGCGTCGGGAACGTCCCGACGCGCCGCGCGGTTGCAGGGGACGCCAACTTCTTCTGGAGGATCCGATGACGTACGAGGTGACCAAGACCGACGAGCAGTGGGCCCTGGAGCTGGAGCCCCGAGAGTTCGCCGTGCTGCGCCGCGCCGGGACCGAGCGCGCGTGGACCGGGGAGCTGCTGGACGAGAAGCGCGAGGGGGTCTACCGCTGTCGGGCGTGCGGCAACGAGCTGTTCCGCTCCGACACGAAGTTCGACTCGCACTGCGGCTGGCCCAGCTTCTTCTCCCCGCTGGCCGGCGACCGGGTCGAGCTCATCAGCGACCGCACCCTGGGGATGGTTCGCACCGAGGTGCGCTGCGCCAGGTGCGGTTCGCACCTGGGTCACGTGTTCGACGACGCCCCGCAGACGCCGACCGGTGACCGGTTCTGCATGAACTCGGTGAGCCTGACGTTCGAGCCGTCCGCCTGAGCGCCCGCTCGTTCGGGGTGTCGTCCGGCGCGCCGGGCTCGACACCCCGGGCGGGGTGACGTCCGGATGGTCGACGGGGCTGAAGTCGCGTCGCCCCGGTGCCGATAATGCAGACGTGGAAGATGTCCTGACGGTGCGACGGTGGAGGCGCTACGGCGCCGACCGTCTCTATGTCACGCAGGAGACCGGCGCCCGCGTCGGCTCGGTCGACCTGCAGTCGGGCGAGGTCGTCGTCGACGACCCCCACTTCGAGAGCGGGCTGCGCCGCGCGGCGCAGGCGTACCTGCGGGCCGACGTGGCCGAGCTGGCCATGACGCTGCCGACGCAGGCCTCCGGTTCCCTGGCCCCGAAGGACGAGGCTGCGCTCCAGGCGTGGCTCGGCGGGACCGACTGGGACGCCATCGACCTCGCGACCATCMGCTCCGAGCGCGGCAGCTCCGTGCGCACCCGGCTCGAGCGACTCGGCGACGAGGGCTGGCAGGTGGTGCACGACGTGCCGCTCGGCCGGCAGGGCAGCCTGGTCGAGCACCTGCTCATCGGTCCGGCGGGCATCTTCACCATCGCCGAGCGCCGGCACCCCGGACAGCGGGTCGTCGTCGAGGGCCGGACCCTCGAGGTCGACGGGCGGTCCATGTCCTACCTGCGCGACGCGCGGCTCGAGGCCACGCGCGTGCAGGGCGCGCTGCTCGCGGCGGCGTGCGCGGCCATCACGGTCCGCGGTGTCGTCGTGGTGCAGGGCCAGCTCGACGTGCGCACGGTGCAGCCGCAGCACGACGCGTTCGTGATCACCCGCCAGGACGTGCAGGCGGTGTTCCGGGCGATGCCCGTGCGGCTCGACCCGGCGCGCATCGCGGCGATCGCCCACGTCGCCCGGCAGCGAGCGACCTGGTCGCACTGAGGCGGTTGGGTGTTGACACCCCTCCCACGCGGTGATCTGCTGAAACGCTCCCACCCGTCGGGGTGGCGGTGCAGCGAATTTCGCGCCGGTCCCGTCAGGATGTGACCGTGGTCGACGAACAGTTCCGGCAGCTCGAGCGCGAGCTCGGTCTTCTGCTGCGCCGCGCGCAAGCCTCCTCGGCGTCGATCTCGCGCGACGTGCACCCCGATCTCGAGCCCGCCGCCTACTCGCTCCTCGCGCTCATCGCGGCGACGCCGGGCATCCGCGCCAGCGACCTCGCGACCAACATCGGCGTGGGCCGCGGCACCATGTCGCGGCAGCTCGCCCGGCTGGGGTCGCTCGGTCTGGTGTCCCGCCGTCCGGATCCGGACGACTACCGCGGTCAGCTCCTCGAGCTGACGGACGAGGGCCGGCAGCGCTACGAGACCGCGCAGCAGGCGCGCCGCGCATTCCTGCACCGCGCGCTGACCGGGTGGAGCGACTCCGACATCGAGGCGCTGGCCGATCAGCTGGCTCGGCTCAACGCGGACCTCGCAGCCGCGCGCCGTACGCACTGAGACATAGACAGAGCCCCGCGACCGGTGACGGTGGCGGGGCTCTGTCGTGCCCGGGTCAGTCTCTCGCGGAGACCTTCTGCTCGGCCTCGAGGGCCTCGAGCTCGGCGTCGGCGGTCTGGGCCGGCTCGACGGCCGCGTCCGGCGAGGTGGCCGGCGCGAGCATCGCACCCTCCTGCTCGAGCATCTGCTCGATGCCGGAGCGGTTGCCGAGCGGCACCTCCTTGAGGAACAGCACGGCGATCAGCGAGACCAGCGCGACCGGCGCGGCGACGAGGAACAGGTCCGCGATCGCGTTGCCGAAGGACTGCTCGACGACCGCCCGGATGTTCTCGGGGAGGGTCGACAGGTCGGGGATCGCGCCGCTGGAGCCCATGGCGGCCGGGTCGATCCCGAGACCGGTGAGGCCGCGGGCGATCAGCGTGGTCACCCGGTGCGAGAGCACGACGCCCAGCGCGGACACGCCGAGCGCGCCACCGAGGGTCCGGAAGAACGCCACCGTCGAGGTGCCGGAGCCGATCTCCTTGACGTCCAGGGTGTTCTGCACCGCGAGCACGAGGTTCTGCATGAGCATGCCGACGCCCGCGCCGATGATCACCAGGTAGAGGCCGACCAGCGTGAAGCTCGTGTCGGAGTGGATGGTGCCCATGAGGCCGAGGCCCGAGGTCAGCAGGACGGCGCCGGCGATCATGAACTTCTTGTACTTGCCGGTGCGGCTGATGATCTGCCCGGAGATCGTCGACGAGACCAGCAGGCCGAAGATCATCGGGATGGTCAGCAGGCCGGACTGCGTCGGGGTCTTGCCGCGCGCCAGCTGCATGTACTGGCTGAGGAACACGGACGTGCCGAACAGGGCGACGCCGACCGCGATGCTCGCGACGACCGCGAGGACCAGCGTGCGGTTCTTGAACAGGTGCAGCGGGATGATCGGCTCCGCGGCCCGGGACTCCACCCACACGGCCAGGGCGAGGGCGACGATCGCGCCGCCGACCATCGCGGCGGTCTGCCACGAGGCCCACTCGAACGAGGAGCCGGCGAACGTGATCCAGAGCAGCAGGGTCGCGATGCCGAGCGAGATCAGCGTCGCGCCGAGGTAGTCGATCTTCACCTTGCGGGACTTGCGCGCGGGCAGGTGCAGGGTGCGCTGCAGAACGATGATCGCCGCGACCGCGAACGGCAGGCCGATGAAGAAGTTCCAGCGCCAGCCCGGGCCGTCGGTGATGACGCCGCCGAGCAGCGGTCCGCCGACCATGCCGATGCCCATCACGGCGCCCATGAGGCCCATGTACTTGCCGCGCTCGCGGGGGCTGATGATGTCGGAGATCAGGATGGTGCCCAGCGCGGTCAGACCGCCGGCGCCGATGCCCTGCAGCGCGCGCATGCTGATGAGCATGCCGGTGGTGTGCGACAGCCCGGCGAGCGCCGACGACAGCACGGAGATGGCCAGCGCGAGCTGGATGAGCAGCTTGCGGTCGACGAGGTCGGCCAGCTTGCCCCAGATCGGGGTGGAGACGGTGGTGGTCAGCAGGGTGGCCGTGACCACCCAGGTGAAGGCCGACTGCGTGCCGCCCAGGTCGGAGATGATCTTGGGCAGCGACGAGGAGACGACGCTGGTCGCGAGGATCGAGACGAACATCCCGAGCAGGATGCCCGAGAGGGACTCGAGGACCTCGCGGTGGGTCATCTTCGGTGTGGTCGGCTCCGCGGTGCTGGTGGGCTCGGGCGCGGTGGTGGTGCTGGACATGTCTCGCTCTCGTGGTGCTCGATCGATAGGTCGGGTGGGGTTCAGGCGGGGGTGAGCACGTCCTCGGTGGCGAGCCTCGAGATCGTCGTGGTCAGCCGGTCGAGCGATGCCGTGGCGGCCTCGACGTCGACGCTGGACCAGTCGGCGAAGATCTCGTCGACGCGGCGGTCGAGGATGGCGCCGGCCTCGACGGCCAGCGAGCGGCCCGCGGGGGAGAGGCGCACGGTGCGCACGCGCCGGTCGCCGTCGTCGACGGCGCGCTCGACCAGCCCGTCGTCGACCAGCTGGCTCACCTGACGGCTGGCCACCGAGATGTCGACGCGCAGGGCGTGCGCGATGTCGCCGACCTGGAGGGTGCCCTCGCGCTGGAGGATCCGGACGACAGCGAGCGTGCCCTTCGAGCAGCCGATCTCTCGGGCCACCCCCAGCGACGACTCGCGCAGGGCGCGGCTGAAGGCCTCGACCGATCGCAGCAGCGTCTGCGGCGGTGTCTCGGGCCGGACGGACGACATGGCACTCCCTTTGTTGCTCGGCGCAACCATACGACGAATGTTTGCTGCAAGCAACCGAGAGGCGCACTCCTCCGGACGCCACGACGGCCGGGCCCGTGGAGGGGCCCGGCCGTGGGTGGGAGGTGTCAGGCCTTCGTCGCGGAGCCTCGACGCGTGCGGTCGACCTTGACGCCCTCCATGTCCTCGAGCTCGATGCCCTTGGTCTCGGGCACCTTCCAGAGCGTGAAGAAGAAGGACAGCGTCGCGAAGATCGCGTACAGCAGGTACGGGATGGACGCGCCGAACGTGTCGAGCAGCGGGGGGAACGACACGGTGATGACGAAGTTCGCGATCCACTGCGCCGCGGCCGCGACGCCAAGGGCCGCCGCGCGGATGCGGTTGGGGAACATCTCGCCGAGGAGGACCCAGACGAGCGGACCCCAGGTGGCTCCGAAGAACACCACGAACAGGTTGGCCGCGATCAGGGCGATGACCCCCCACGAGCCGTCGAGGGTCAGCTCGTCGCCCGTGCCCGTCGACTGCGTGAAAGCGAGCGCCATGACCCCGAGGGTCACCGCCATGCCGAACGATCCGGTGAGCAGGAGCGGTCGGCGGCCGACCTTGTCGATGAGCGCGATGGCGATGAACGTCACGAGCACGTTGGTGATCGACGTGATCGTGGAGATCATGAACGACTGGCTCTCCTCGAACCCGACGGCCTGCCACAGCGTCGTCGAGTAGTAGAAGATCACGTTGATCCCGACGAACTGCTGGAACACCGACAGCAGGATGCCGATCCAGACGACGGGCAGCAGACCGAACCGGGGGCCCTTGAGGCTGGCCTGCGACTCGAGCTTCTTGTCGGTCGCGATGGTGTGCTCGATCTGCACGACGTGCGCCTCGACGTCGTCGCCCTCCGCGAGCGTGGTGGCCAGGACCTTCTTGGCCTCCTCGCGCTTGCCGGTGGCGATCAGGTAGCGCGGGGACTCGGGGATCCGCAGGGCGAGGATGCCGTACACCGCCGCCGGGATCACCGCGACGATGAACATCCAGCGCCACGCCTCGAGGCCGAACCACAGCTCCTCGGACGCGCCCCCCGCGGCCGTCTGCAGGAGCTGGTCGGAGAGCAGGGCCGCGAAGATACCGAGGGTGATGGCGAGCTGTTGGAGCGACCCGAGCCGCCCGCGCATGGCGGCCGGGGCGATCTCGGCGATGTACGCCGGCGCGATGACCGACGCGATGCCGATGCCGATGCCGGCCATGATGCGCCACAGCACCAGGTCCCAGACACCGGTCGCGAGACCGGAGAGGATCGAGGAGACGAAGAACAGGACCGCCCCGAGGAACATCACCCGGGTGCGGCCCCAGCGGTCCGCGAGCTTGCCACCCAGCCACGCACCGAAGGCGCAGCCCAGCAGGGCGATGGCGACGACGAGCCCGGTGACGGCCGGATCGATGTCGAACTCGCCCTCGATCGCGTCGACGGCGCCGTTGATGACCGAGCTGTCGAAGCCGAAGAGGAAGCCGCCGACCGCGGCGGCGATGGCCAGCGCGATCGCTTTGTTCTTGTACGGGCTCGGCGGGACGGCCGAGCCCCCCGTCGCATCCTCCGGCGACCCTGACGCGTGGGACATGACCCGACCTCCCTCGCCCCCGGGCCGCTCCCGGGAGATCCATCCCCACCTTGGCCCTGGCGCGGTGAGTGCGCACGTCGAAGGACTCGTCGACGCCTCCGACGGCGCTGCGATGTGGCCCGACGTCGGTGTCCGAGGGATCATCGTCCGATGAACGGCACAGGCGGTGGTGACGGCGGGGCCAGACGACCGCGACGCCCCGCGATGCTCGACCCCGCGGCGGCCGACGAGCTCCCCGGCGGGTACGACCCCGCACTGCGCAACGAGGCCGCGCACACGACCGCGGCGGCGCTGGTGCACCGCGGCCGCGCGAACACCGACCCCGAGGTCGTCGCGCGGCTGGTGTCCCTGGTGGAGACCGAGGGCCTCGACGTCGTCGCCGCCCTCTGGTCCGAGAGCCCGGCAGACACGCTCCCCGGTGCGCTGTGGCGGCTCTACGTGCTGCGCGAGTGGGTGCGCCGCGACCCCGTGACCATCGCCGACCGCTACCGCCTCGGCGTGGCGGCGGCGCCGGTGCACGACGTCGTCGCCGGCGTCGCGGACACCCCGGGTCCCGCGGACGTGCGAGCGGTCGCCGACGCGGTGCTCTCCGGCGTCTACACCGGTGAGCTCGACGTCGCGCTCGAGCGTGCCGCCGCGTTCTGTCGCGTGCTCGCCACGGGTGCCGCGTTCGACGCCGACCACCTGGACGACGTCGACCCGAGCGGCGCGGTGCGCCTCACGCGCGGGGCCGCCTCGCTGGTCCGGACGGCCGAGGAGCTCGAGCGCGCGGCGTCGTTGTGGCGCGCGGACCGGCTCGAGTGAGCGCGATCGCGCAGGGGTGAATCCGCAGGTGGGGCCCGCTGGGGCAGGCGCGTCGTCCCCCGACCGCCGCTCGCCGGGCGCCCTCCAGGCGTACGATCACTCTCGACGTCGGGCCGCGGTAGCCCCGGGCTCCATCTCAAGCCGCTTCGAGCGGCCACGCGCCGAGAGGCGCTCCGCGGTCCGGCGTCGCTCATCGCAACGGCCCCCAAGACGTCATCCGGCTGTCACCATGTGTCCATGCGCACGATGCCGTGCGTTAGGCATTCCCTTGACCGTGACCTAGCCTGATCCCCGTCCTCCCACCCCCTTTTCCGGAGCCTGCCGTGCGCCTGCGCCTCACCCCGCGCGACACCACGTTCTTCGACCTCTTCGCCGCACAGGCGGTCCATCTCGTCACCGGCGCGAACCTGCTGGGCGAGATGCTCGGGGCCGATCGGGCCACCCGGAAGGAGATCGGCAAGCGGATCGCCGACGCCGAGCACGAGGCGGACGACGCGACGCACTCGATCATGCGGCGGCTCAACCAGACGTTCGTCACCCCGTTCGACCGCGACGACATCTACAACCTCGCCTCGAGCCTCGACGACTGCATGGACTACATGGAGGAGGCCGCGGACCTCATCGTCCTGTACAAGGTCGACGAGCTGCCCGCCCGGGTGTCCGACCAGGTCCAGGTGCTCCAGCGCGCCGCCGAGCTCACGGCAGAGGCCATGCCCCGCCTGCGTTCGATGGACTCGCTCTCCGAGTACTGGGTCGAGGTCAACCGCCTGGAGAACCAGGCGGACAAGATCCACCGCAAGCTCCTGGCCCAGCTGTTCGACGAGGTCACGGACGCCATCCAGCTGATGAAGGTCAAGGAGATCGTCGAGAAGCTCGAGGACGCCGCCGACGCGTTCGAGAAGGTGGCGAACACCGTCGAGACCATCGCGCTCAAGGAGTCCTGAGCGCGGTGGAACTCGCGCTCGTCATCGTCGTCGTCGCGTTCGCGCTCGGGTTCGACTACACCAACGGCTTCCACGACGCCGCGAACGCGATCGCGACGTCGGTGTCCACCAGGGCCCTCACGCCCCGCGCGGCGCTCATCATGGCGGCCGTGTTCAACCTCGTCGGCGCCCTGCTCGGCACAGAGGTGGCGCAGACCATCGCCGAGGACATCATCAGCATCGGCGGCGTCTCCTCGCAGGAGGCGCTGATCATCGTGCTGTCGGCGCTCATCGGCGCGATCGTCTGGAACCTCATCACCTGGCGGCTCGGCCTGCCCTCGTCGTCGACCCACGCGCTGATCGGCGCGCTCACCGGCGTCGGCGTCGCGGCGGGCGTCACCGTGCACTGGGACGCGATCCTGGACAAGGTCGTCCTCCCGATGGTGCTCTCACCGTTCGTCGGGTTCTTCCTCGCGTTCGCGCTGATGGTCGGTGTGCTGTGGCTCGTGCGGAACTCCGCGCCGGCCCGCACGATGCGGCGGTTCCGGGTGGCGCAGACCGCGTCGGCGGCCGCGATGGCCCTCGGGCACGGCCTCCAGGACGCGCAGAAGACGATGGGTGTCATCGTGCTCGCGCTCGTCGCCGGCGGGTACTACAGCGGCGACGGCATCCCGCTGTGGGTCAAGCTCTCGTCGGCGCTCGCGATCTCGCTCGGCACCTACTCCGGCGGGTGGCGCATCATGCGCACGCTCGGCCGCAAGATCATCGAGCTCGACCCCGCCCGCGGCTTCGTCGCCGAGTCGGTCGCCGCGTCCGTGCTGTACGCGAGCGCGTACTGGCTGCACGCGCCGATCTCGACCACGCACACCATCACGTCCGCGATCATGGGCGTCGGCGCCACCAAGCGGTTGTCCGCCGTGCGCTGGGGCGTCGCCAAGAACATCGCCTACGCCTGGGTACTGACCATTCCCGCCTCCGCGACGGTGGCGGCCTGCGTCTACTGGGTGCTCAACCCGATCCTCACCTGAGCGTCGTTCTCGCTCAGTCCTCGTACGGGCGGTGGGTCTCCGTCGCCACGACGCGCGGCCCCTTCGGGGTCTGCGCCACGTGCGCGACCAGCACCTGGGCCGGGTGCAGGAACGGGTCGGCGGCCGGGAGCACGTCGGCGACCTGACGCGTGGCGTGCTGGGCCAGCACGTCCACGACGGTCGGCAGCACCGGGCGGTGGGTGCACAGCACCGCGTCGCCCCGCGACTCCAGCAGCGCGAGCACCTCGGCGGCCACCCGCGCGGGCGACGTGGAGTGCTGGGCCTCGGTCAGGATGGTCGAGACCTCCGGGGTGACCTGGGCGGCCGCGGCGTACGGCGCGACCGTGCTGACGCACCGCGCCCACGCGCTGGTCACTACGCGCCCGACGCCGAACGTGGACAGGATCGACACCAGCTGGTGCGACTGCCGCTGGCCCACCGGGGTGAGCGGCCGGTCGAGCTCCGTGCCCTTCCAGTCCGCCCGCCGGCGGGCGGTGCCGTGCCGGGCGACCACGAGCGCGCGGGTGTCCAGTCGCCCCTTGTCGTAGGCCTCGACCAGCGTGGCCAGCGGTTCCCGGTCGTCGTCGCGGGTCAGCCGTTTGGACGCGGCGGAGACGTCGAACCAGCGCAGCTGGTCGATCTCCTTGGTCGAGGCGGGGGGCACCGGCGGCCGGGCCCGCAGCGCGGCCGCGTCGGGCCGGCCCGCCACCTGGGCGGCCCAGTAGTGCACCCGCTTGCGGCGGCCGTCCGACAGCGGGTACTCCAGGCCGGGCAGCGGGACGCCGAGCACCACGTCGTGGCCCGTCTCCTCGGCCACCTCCCGCGTGGCCGCCGCGAGGATCGTCTCGCCCGGGTCCACCTTGCCCTTCGGCCACGACCAGTCGTCGTACCGGGGGCGGTGGACGAGCGCGACCTGCAGGCGCCCCAGACGGACGCGCCATACGAGGGCCCCGGCCGCCTCGACGACGACCGGTGCCTGGGTGGGGCTCACCGGGAGTTGCCCGGCCGGCGCCGCTGCCGGTTGATCAGCACGGCCTGCAGGTCGGGCAGCGGTCCATCGGGCCCGAGGTGGTGCCGGACCCAGGTGCCGTCCTGCTCGAGGTGCCACGACGCCGTGCTGTCGTCCATCGACTCGTCCATCAGCTCGACGAGCTCGCTGACCTGCTCGGCGTCGGCGATCCGCACCAGGGCCTCGACCCGGCGGTCGAGATTGCGGTGCATGAGGTCGGCCGAGCCGATGTACACCTCGGGTCCCTCGAAGGTCGCCTCGTCCGGAAGCGTGGACGCGGCGAACGCGAAGATGCGCGAGTGCTCGAGGAAGCGGCCCAGGATCGAGCGCACGCGGATGGTCTCCGACAGGCCGGGGACGCCCGGACGCAGCGCGCAGATGCCGCGGACCACGAGGTCGACGGACACGCCCGCCTGCGACGCCCGGTACAGCGCGTCGATCGTCGCCTCGTCGACCATCGAGTTGACCTTGATCTTGATCCACGCCGGCTTGCCCTCACGGGCGGCCGCGGCCTCGCGGTCGATGCGCTCGATGAGGCCCGCGCGCACGGAGCGGGGCGCGACGAGCAGGCGGTGGAACCGCGACTTCGGCGCGTACCCGGACAGCTGGTTGAACAGGCGCGTGAGGTCCTGCCCGACCTCCAGGTCGCTGGTGAGCAGCCCGAGGTCGGTGTACAGCCGGGCGGTCTTCGGGTTGTAGTTGCCCGTGCCGATGTGGCAGTACCGACGCAGCCCGTCGGACTCCTGGCGGACCACGAGCGACAGCTTGCAGTGCGTCTTCAGCCCGACGATCCCGTAGACGACGTGCACCCCCGCCTGCTCGAGCTTGCGGGCCCACGAGATGTTGTTCTGCTCGTCGAAACGCGCCTTGATCTCGACGAGGGCCAGCACCTGCTTGCCGGCCTCCGCGGCGTCGATCAGGGCGTCGACGATGGGGGAGTCGCCCGAGGTGCGGTACAGGGTCTGCTTGATGGCGAGCACCTGCGGGTCGGCCGCGGCCTGCTGCAGGAACGTCTGAACCGAGGTCGAGAACGAGTCGTACGGGTGGTGCAGCAGGATGTCGCGCTCGCGGATCTTGGCGAACATGTCCGCCGGCGTCGCGCTCTCCACCTCGGCCAGCTGCCGGGCGGTGGAGGCGACGAACCGCGGGAACTGCAGCGAAGCGCGGTCGAGGTCGGCGATGAGGTTGAGGCCGGTGGCGTCCAGCGGTGCGGGAAGCTGGTAGACCTCGTCGTCGGCGACGTCGAGCTCGCGGATGAGCAGGCTCCGGATGCGCGGGCTGATGCTGTCGGCGATCTCGAGGCGCACCGGCGGGCCGAAGCGGCGCCGGAGCAGCTCCTTCTCCATGGCCTTGAGGAGGTTCTCGGCGTCGTCCTCCTCGACCTCCACGTCCTCGTTGCGCGTCACGCGGAACGTGTGGTGCTCCTGGACGATCATGCCCGGGAACAGGTGCTCGAGGTGCTCGGAGATGACGTCCTCGACGGGCACGAACGACATCGGGCCCTTCTCGGGCGAGGCGGCCTGGATGTCTGGCGCGCTGGGCCGGCCGGACGCGTCGACCGCGATGAACCGCGGTAGCAGCGGCGGCACCTTCACGCGCGCGAAGTGCTCCTTGCCCGTGGCCGGGTTGGTGACCACGACCGCGAGGTTCAGCGAGAGCCCGGAGATGTAGGGGAACGGGTGCGCCGGGTCCACCGCCAGCGGGGTCAGCACCGGGAAGATCTGGCGACGGAAGAACTTGCGCAGGCGGTCCTGCTCGCTCTCGCCCAGCTCGTCCCAGCGGACCAGCGTGATCCCCTCGTGCGCCAGCTCGGGCTGCACCTGCTCGGCGAACACCGCCGCGTGGCGGGCCATGAGCCGGTGCGCCTCGTCGCTGATCGCCTCGAGGACCTGCCGCGGGGACAGGCCCGACGCGGCGGTCACGGCGATGCCGGTGGCGATGCGGCGCTTGAGGCCGGCCACCCGGACCATGAAGAACTCGTCGAGGTTGGAGGCGAAGATCGCGAGGAACCGCACCCGCTCGAGCAGGGGGATGTCCCGGTCCTCGGCCAGCTCGAGCACCCGCTGGTTGAACGCGAGCCACGACAGCTCCCGGTCCAGGAACCGGTCGTCGGGCAGCGGCTCCGCGTCGATCTCGTTCTCCTCGACCTCGAGGAGCGGGGCGGGTTGCACGTGCTCGGCGATGTGAGCCGCCAAGGACGGCTCGAGGGCAGTGGCGTCCGTCATGCGCCCATCGTGACACCCACAGGTGAACTCTTGGTATCTGAACCGAACATCACGTCGACGGCCGACCGGACGAAGCCCGCGCGCTCGTAGGTGTGCACCGCGACCGTGTTCTCGGCGCCGGTGTACAGGATCGCCGTCGCGAGGCCCCGGGCCGCCAGGTGGTCCAGGCCGAGCGCGGTCAGGGCGCGGCCCAGCCCGAGCCCCTGCGCGTCGGGGTCGACGCCGACGACGTAGATCTCTCCGACGGGCTCGTCGCCGTGCTCGCCGGCCGCGTGCACCTTGGTCCACACCGAGCCCAGCAGGATCCCGTCGCGCTCGGCGAGCAGGAAGCCTTCCGGGTCGAACCACGGCTCGGCCTCGCGGGCCTGCAGGTCGGCGGACGTCATCCGGCCCTGCTCCGGGTGGTGCGCGAACGCGCGGGAGTTCACGCGCCGCCACGCGTCCTCGTCGCGGCCGGGGACGAACGCCCGCACCGTGACCTCGGGTGGCAGGGTCGGCTCCGGGCCGAACCGTGCCGTGAGGTCCAGGCGCATCTGCAGCAGCACGCGGACGACCACCATGGCGGCGTCGGCGGCGAACGCATGGGCGGGCGGCAGGTCGCCGTGCGCCCAGACCCGCAGCTCGCGGTCCCGGACCGAGGACGTCTCGGCCTGCGCCCGGGCGAGGAGCGCGCGGCCGACGCCCGCCCGGCGGTGCCCGGGATCGACGACGAGCTCGGCCCGGACCGAGGACTGCGAGCCGACGTCGAGCTGGGCGTACCCGACCAGGCCGTCCGGCCCCTGTGCCCGCAGGTGGATCACCGGGGCCTCCGGCTCGGTCAGCCACAGCAGCGGCTGCTCGGACAGCGGTGCGACCCCGTCGGTGGCGGCGGCCCGCTCGGCCAGGGCCCGCACCTCGTCGGCGGCGGCCGCGGTGAGCGGACCGGCCGTCGCACTCACGATGACCTGCGTGGACGCGTCGTCGACCATGAGGACATCCCACCACGACCGGGGGACGTCACCGGCTGAACGGGTACGTTGGTCGGGCCATGGACGCCACCCCGAGCTCCCCGACAGCGATCGGCGGGACCCCGGACACCCGCGGGAACCCCGCCGCCGCGGTCCTGTCGTGAGCGAGGACCCTCCGCGTCCCGAGGCAGGCGGCGACACCCGACGCTCCCGACGCGCGCGCCGAGCTGCCGACCGGCAACCGGTCGACGTCACGGTCGTCGTCATCGGTGCGGGGCAGGCGGGCCTGTCCGCCGCCTACCACCTGCGTCGCGCGGGTCTGGTCGCGGTGGGCGAGGCCGGCTGGGAGCGCGCGGGCGCGACCTTCGTCGTGCTCGACGACGCACCGCAGGCCGGCGGCGCCTGGCAGCACCGGTGGCCCGGGCTGACCATGGCCGACGCCCACGGCGTCCACGACCTGCCCGGCATGCCGCTGCTCGTGCCGGACCTGGACGAGCCCGCCGCGTTCGCCGTCCCGTACTACTTCGCGCAGTACGAGGAGGCCTTCGACCTCCACGTCCAGCGGCCCGTCCGCGTGGAGTCCGTGACGTCGGAGGCCGACAAGCTCCTGGTGCGGTCCCGCAGCGTCGGGCGGCCCGAGGAGGTCGTCGTCTGGCGCGCGGGCGGCCTGATCAACGCGTCCGGCACCTGGCAGAAGCCGTTCTGGCCTGCGTACCCCGGGCGCGGAGGCTTCCGCGGGCGACAGCTGCACTCGCACGACTTCCGGCTGCCGGAGGACCTGGCCGACGGGCACGTCGTCGTGATCGGGGGCGGCACCTCGGCCGTCCAGCTGACCCTCATGCTGGCTCGGGTGACGACGACGACGTGGGTCACCCGCCGACCGCCCGCGTGGCGGGACGAGGCGTTCACCCCGGAGGTGGGCCGCGACGCGGTGGCGCAGGTCGACGAGCGCACCCGGGCCGGCCTGCCGCCGCAGAGCATCGTGAGCGTCACCGGTCTGCCGCTGACCGCCGCCTACCGCATCGGGATCGCCGCCGGTGTGCTGCGCGCCCGCCCGATGTTCGACCGGATCACGCCCGATGGTGTGGTGTGGGACGACCCCGACCACCCGGGTGACGGGTGGGTCGGCGGACCCGGCCACGTCGAGGCCCGGACGCTCCTGTGGTGCACCGGCTTCCGCGCCTCCCTGGACCACCTGGCCCCGCTGGGCCTGCGCGCCGCCGGCGGCGGGATCGTCATGGACGGCACCCAGGTGGTGGCCGACCCGCGGGTGCAGCTGGTCGGTTATGGCCCGAGCGCCTCCACGGTCGGCGCGAACCGCGCCGGCCGGACGGCGGTGAGCAACCTCCGAGGCCTCTGGGAAGGCTGAGGGCCGGGTCGCCGTGGCGACCCGGCCCCGTGCCCAGAACGGCTCAGCCGGCGGTGCAGCTCACCGCGGTCGAGGAGCCGGGTGCGGTACCGCTGCCGACGAACCCGTACGTGGTGCTGCCCCCGGAGCCGAGCAGCCCGTTCCAGGCGGCGTTGGACACGGTCACGGTGGTGCCGGACTGGGCGTACGTGCCGGACCAGCCGGACTGGACGGAACCGCCGGCGGGCAGCGCGAACGAGGTCGTCCAGCCGCTGATCATGGCGCTGCCGGCCTTGACCGTCACGGCCGCCTGGTAGCCGCCGGGCCACACGTTGCTCACGACGAGCGACGCCGTGCAAGCCTTGCCCGGCGCGGGGGTGGTCGGCGCGGGAGTCGTCGGCGCCGGGGTCGTGGGTGCGGGAGTCGTCGGCGCGGGGGTGGTGGGTGCCGGGGTCGTCGGTGCCGGGGTCGTCGGTGCCGGGGTGGTCGGCGCCGGCGTCGTCGGCTGGACACCGCCGTAGATCTTGGCGGTCACGGCCGTGGACCTGATGCCGTTGACCCCGTTGAGCACCTTCTGGCCCCACGGCGACAGGTTGGCGGGGTTGAAGCCCAGCACCATGTCGAGCACGGGGTCGGTGTTGCCCGACCACGACCAGCCGTAGTAGCCGATGTTCCGCTTCACGGCCTCGGCCATCACGGTGGCGTCGTCGACGTCGGCGGAGCTGGACCGGTAGCCGAACTCGCCGATGATCAGCGGCAGGCCGGCGGTCTTGAACGCGTCGAGGTACGTCGTGATCGAGGACGCGGTGGTGTAGACGCCGTACATGTGGATGGAGAAGAGGGTGTTGGCGTCGGGGTCGGCTGCGGCGACGGTCGCGGCGCTGTCCCGCATGATGTTCTTCCAGTCCTGACCCCAGGCGGGGGCGTCGACCACGATGTTGTGGTGCAGGCCGGCGGCGCGCAGCTTCTTGATCGCCGCGGCGGTGTCGCCCGCCCACTTCGTGTTGGCGGTGTCGTTGTTGCCGAAGGGCTCGTTGCCGATGTTGATCTGGATGTAGTCCTCCTGGCCCTTGAGCACGGAGGCCAGCGAGATCCAGTAGTTGGCGGCCGTGTCGAGGCTTGCGGCGGCGCCCTCTTCGCCGTAGCCGGTGGTGTCGTGGTCCTCGAGCATGCAGATCAGCTTGTTGGCCTTGCACAGGCTGATGATGTTGGCGACGTCGGTGGCGTCGTTCTTGGTCCAGCGCGTGCCGTCGGACAGGACGACCCGGAGGGCGTTGGCGCCGGCGGCCCGGATGGCGGGGATCGCGGTGGCGGTCTGCGAGGTGTACCAGGTGTGCGCGTGGCTGACGCCGCGGGCAACGAACGGGGTCCCGTCCTTCTCGACCAGCTGGGTGCCCGACACGTGCAGGCCGGGCGGTGTGGCGGCCTGGGCGGCCGTGGAGAACAGCGACGTCGCGCCGAGCGCGACGACGGCGGCGGCCAGGGCGGCGCCGGACAGCAAGGACCTGCGAGACCTCATGGGACTTCCTCGTTCCGTGGGCATCTGGGTGGCGACAGCGCAGCGGGCGGTCGACGCGTGGATGCACCCACCCGCCGTTCCGCCGGCCGGTCGACGGGCGGGTGCGTCGTCACACAACCAGGTCCGGCAGGCGCTCTCCACGGCCCGAAACGCTTCACACCGGCGCTGACCTCCGGACTCGTCGGTCTGGCGCTCATCGCTCGGACGGCGTCACGGCTCGGTGGACGGAACCGGGCACACTGGGCGCATGACGGCCAGCAGCGTGCCCATCCCGCGCACCGCCCGGTCCGCCATCGAGGAGCAGCGGCGCCGCAACCACGTCCGGGTGCTCGCGTCGCGCGTGGTCCTCGCGCTCGCCGTGCTCGGGCTCGTCTCGGCCGCGGCGCACCCGCTCTGGCAGCGGCTGGGCTTCGTGCGTGACCTCGTGCCGGGCCTCGTGATGCACACCGCCCGTCCGACCCTGGTCCTGGTGTCGGTGATCCTCCTGCTCACGGCGCGCGGCTTGCGCAGAGGCCACCGGCTCGCCTGGATCGCGACCATCGCGACGCTCGCCGTCTCGACGTTCCTCCACCTGGCGAAGGGACCCGACGTGCTCTCGGCCGTCGCGGTCGCCGCGGGGGCGGTGTGGCTCGCGGCGCAGGGCAAGGCGTTCCCGGTGCTGCCGACGCGGCGCCAGGTCCGCCGGGCGATCCTCTGGGTGGTCGCGGGCGTCGTCTTCGTCGTCGTCCTGTTCGTCGGCCTGGTCGTCTGGGCGCTCGTGGCCGACCCGACGGACTCTCAGATCGACCGCCTCGGCCACGTCCTGGCCCCGATCACGTACCTGTTGACCGTCGTGTTCGTCGTCGTCCTGCTGTGGTCCCTGCTCTCCCCGCGCCGCCCGCACCGCCTGAGCCCGGCGGACCACCGCGACGAGAGGGAACGGGCGCGGCTGCTGGTGCAGCAGCACGGCGGCGGGACGCTCGACTACTTCGCGCTGCGCGACGACAAGGACTGGTTCTTCAGCGGGTCGTCCGTGGTGGCGCACTCGGTGCGCGCGGGAGTCTGTCTGGTCTCGCCCGACCCGATCGGGCCGCCCGGGGAGAAGGTGCTCGCCTGGGCGGAGTTCCTCGACTACGCCGACGACTTCGGCTGGTCCGTCGCGGTCGTCGGCGCGGCCGCGGACTGGCTGCCCGAGTACGAGTCGAGCGGGCTGCGCACGGTCTACCTGGGCGACGAGGCCATCGTCGACTGCCCGACGTTCAGCCTGGCGGGCCGCTCGCACAAGTCGCTGCGGCAGGCCGTGAACCGCATCGACCGGGCCGGCTACGTCACCAGCTTCCACGACCCGGCCACCATCGACTCGGCGCTCCGGGAGCAGATCGCGGCGATGAGCGACGACTCCCGGCAGGGCGACACCGAGCGCGGGTTCTCGATGACGCTCTCGCGGCTGTTCCAGCCCGACGACACCGGCCTCCTGCTCTCGGTGACGCGCGACCCCACCGGACGGGTCGACGCGTTCGTCCAGTGGGTCCCGGCCACCGACATCGGCGGCTGGTCGCTCGACGTGATGCGGCGTCGGACCGACGTCGAGGGGTTGCCCAACGGCCTCATCGACTCGACCATCGTCGCGACCATCGCCCACCTGGCGGCCCGCGGCGAGCGCGGCCTCGGCCTGAACTTCGCGATGATGCGGGAGGTGCTCGAAGGCGACCCGGAGGCGGCCTCGCGGATGGACGCCCTGGCCAAGCCCATCCTGCAGCGCCTCTCGCAGGGCACCCAGATGGGCACGCTCAGCACGTTCAACGAGAAGTTCGACCCCGGCTGGGTGCCGCGGTACGTGGTGCTGGACTCCGTCGAGTTCGTCGCGACGCAGGCCCTCGTGCTTGCCGGCGCCGAGGGAGTCACGGAGATCCCCGTGATCGGTCGCTTCCTCGGGAGCATCGGGGCGGCCACATGATCGTCGCCATCCTCGCCGCGGTGATCTCCTCGATCGCCTACGGCATCAGCACGATCATGCAGGCCGTCGCCACCCGGAGGGCGGCGGGGCTGGCGGTGGTCAAGCAACCGCTGGTCATCGCCGCGTTCGGCGTCGACGTGCTCGCCTGGGTCCTGTCGCTCGCGGCGCTCAACAGCCTGCCGCTGTTCGTCGTGCAGGCGATCATCGCGTCGTCGCTGGTGGTCGTCGTGATCCTCGCGCGTTTCGTGCTGGGCACCCGGATGCGACCGATCGACCGCGTCGCCGTGCTCGTGGTCGTCGGTGCGCTCGTGCTCGTGTCGTTGTCCGGCGGCGAGCAGCCCGCGGTCGCCCCGCCCGACGGGTTCGTCGCGATCATGATTGCCGCGTCGGCCGCCCTCGTCGTGCTCACCGCGGTGTTCTACAAGGCCGGCCCACCCATCCTGCTGGGGATCCTGGGCGGGCTGGGGTACTCCGGCGCCGCGATYGCCGCGCGCGCGGCCACCGAGAGCGACGGCTTCCTCGCGACCGTGCTGCAGCCGGTGGCCATCGCGATCGTGCTATGCGCGATCGCCGGCGCCCTGTCCTACCTGCGGGCGCTCGAGCGAGGCTCCGTCGGCACGGCCGCCTCGATCGTGTCCGTGCTCGAGGTCGTCATCCCCGGCGTCGTCGGCATCGCCGTGCTGGGGGACAAGGTTCGCGACGGCTGGGTCCCAGCGGCCGTCGTCGGCACCGCGTTGGCGCTCGCCGGCTGCATCGCTCTCGCGCTCAGCCCGGCGAACGCCGCCGCGGAGGCGTCGGCCGACGCGCGGGAGCTCAGTCCTCCAGCTTGAGGTCGGCCTGAGCCTGCGCTCCGCTCCGGGCGCGTGCCGCTGCGTGACCCCCACCCTGCGCTGCGCTCCGGGCGGGTGCCGCTGCGCGACCCCCACCCTGCGCTGCGCTCCGGCTCAGTCCTCCTGCTTGGCTCCCGGGGCGGACAGGCCCTGTGCGATCAGGGCCATGACCGACGAGTCCGCCAGCGTGGTGGCGTCCCCGACCTGACGGTTCTCCGCCACGTCCCGCAGCAGGCGGCGCATGATCTTGCCGGAGCGCGTCTTGGGCAGCTCGGCGACCACGAGGATCTGCCGCGGTTTCGCGATGGGCCCGATCTCCTTGGCCACGTGGTTGCGCAGCTCGGTCTGCACGGCGTCCGCGTCCTGGTCGCCGCCGCCCGCGTCGCCGCGCAGGATGACGAACGCGACGACCGCCTGGCCCGTGGTCTCGTCGGCGGCACCGACGACCGCGGCCTCGGCGACCCAGGGGTGGCTGACCAGCGCGGACTCGATCTCGGTGGTCGACAGCCGGTGGCCCGAGACGTTCATGACGTCGTCGACGCGGCCGAGCAGCCAGATGTCGCCGTCGGCGTCCTTCTTGGCGCCGTCGCCCGCGAAGTAGAGGCCCTTGAAGCGCGACCAGTAGGTGTCGACGTAGCGGTCCGGGTCGCCCCAGATGCCGCGCAGCATCGACGGCCACGGTTCGGTGAGCACCAGGTAGCCGCCGGCACCGTTCGGCACGGACTGCGCCTCGTCGTCGACGACGTCCGCCGCGATGCCCGGCACCGGCACCTGGGCCGACCCCGGCTTGGTCTCCGTCACGCCCGGCAGCGGGCTGATCATGATGGCGCCGGTCTCGGTCTGCCACCACGTGTCGACGATCGGCGCCGTGTCCCCGCCGATGACGCGGCGGTACCAGATCCACGCCTCGGGGTTGATGGGCTCGCCCACCGACCCGAGCACGCGGAGGCTCGAGAGGTCGAACTTGCCGGGGATCTCCTCGCCCCACTTCATGCATGTACGGATCGCGGTAGGCGCGGTGTACAGGATGGACACCTTGTACTTCTCGATGATCTCCCACCACCGGCCGCGGTGCGGCGTGTCCGGCGTGCCCTCGTAGATCACCTGCGTGGCGCCGTTGATGAGCGGCCCGTAGACGACGTAGGTGTGGCCGGTGATCCAGCCGATGTCGGCCGTGCACCAGTACACGTCGGTCTCGGGCTTGAGGTCGAAGACGTTGCGGTGCGTGTACGCCGCCTGCGTGAGGTAACCGCCGGTGGTGTGGAAGATGCCCTTCGGCTTCCCCGTGGTGCCCGACGTGTAGAGGATGAACAGCGGGTGCTCGGCCTCGACCGCGACCGGGGTGTGCTGGTCGCTCGCGGTGTCGACGACGTCCGACCACCACACGTCGACGTCGGTGTTCCAGGCCACGTCCTGGCCCGTGCGCTTCACGACCAGCACGTGCTCGACCGACGGCGTGCCCTTGGTCAGCGCCTCGTCGACCGCGGGCTTGAGCGCGCTGGGCGCGCCACGGCGGTAGCCGCCGTCCGCGGTGACGACGAGCTTGGCCTCGGCGTCGTTGATCCGGGTGCTCAGCGCCTCGGCCGAGAACCCGCCGAAGACCACGGAGTGCGGGGCGCCGATGCGGGCGCACGCCAGCATGGTGACGACCGCCTCGGGAATCAGCGGCAGGTAGATGGCGACGCGGTCACCGGTGCCGATGCCGAGCGCGGTGAACGCGTTGGCGGCCTTCGAGACCTCGCGCTGCAGGTCCGCGTACGTGAGCGTCCGGGTGTCGCCGCCCTCGCCCTCGAAGTGGAGGGCGACCCGGTCGCCGTTGCCCGCCTCGACGTGCCGGTCGACCGCGTTGTACGCCGCGTTCAGGGTCCCGTCGGCGAACCACCGCACGAACGGCGCCTTCGACCAATCGAGGACCTCCTCGAACGGCTTCTCCCAGCTGAGCAGCTCGCGCGCCTGGTCCGCCCAGAAGCTGGGCCGGTCGGCGTTGGCCCACGCGTACAGGTCGTGCTGGGCGTTGGCCTGGGCGGCGAACTCGGGGCTCGGCGGGAACCGGCGGTCCTCGGTGAGCAGGTTCTCGAGGCCGGGCTCGTGGGTCTGGGCGCCCTCGGCGGGCGTGGTGTCGGTCCCTTGTTCGGTCACAAGGACCACCTCCTGTGCAGCGACGTCGGTGCAGGTGAAGCCCGCAGGCCCGGTTCCGCACTCTAGCCGGACCGCGGCGACCTCACCGTTCCTGCCCGTCAGACGCGGTGGCGCTCGCGGAACTCCCCGAAGCGGACGCCGCGACGCCGCGCCGACGCCGCCACCAGGCCGGCGAGCAGCAGCAGGAAGCCGACGGCCAGCACGGTGCCGGAGGTGCCGGCGACAGTCACCTGCGTGACGGTGAGGCGCCAGCCCGAGGAGGTCAGGACGTTGAGCGTCTGCTCGCGGGCGACAGACGGGGCGAACAGGTAGACGATCCCGGCGAGCGTGAGGATCGTCCYGGCCGTGATCGGCACCGCGGGCGTCCACAGCGCKAGGAGCAGCACGAACGCGAGCAGCAGCAGGCCGACCGAGACAAGGACGATCCCGAGGACCTCGGTCGACGCGTCCCAGCCGTCCACCTGGGCCGCGAGGATCCGCGACTGCCCGAGCAGGAGCACGCCGACGCCGACCGGCCCCAGGATGAGGCCGACCAGGACGCCGAGGATGTGCGAGCCGACCGACGTGGAGCGCGGGGCGTTCGGGTCGGGGAACAGCCGGTCGTCCTCGGCGGTGGTCGGCGGGGCGACCGGGGGCTCGGTCGCGGGGGCCGCGGCGTACGCGGCGACGGGGACGACTGGCTCGGGCTCGACCGGYGCAGTCGGCTCCGGGGTCGGCGCGGGTGTCTCCACGGCCACCGGTTCGGCCACGGGCTCGTCGGGCGGCGTCGGCGCGGGGCGGACGACCGCGTGGCGGCCGGTGTCGAGGGCCGGCTCGGCCGTCGTCGCGAGCGGCAGGGCGCCCGTGGCGGGCGAGGGCTCGACCGGCTCCACAGGAGCGTCGGCCTTGGTGGAGGGCTCGCCGTCCGCGTCGGCCTCGGTCGCGGCCGGGGGGTCGAGCGTCTCGACGCCCGGGGCGACCTGGTGGGCGGGGGAGTCGTCGGAGGCCGGGGTGGTCGGCTCGATCGTGTCGGCGGACTCGTCGGCAGCCGGTGCCTCGTCGGGACCGCCGGGGCGGTTCGGGTCGGAGGTGCTCATGCGTGCTCCTCGGGCGCGGGTGCGGCGCCGGTCGGCGTCGCTGTCCGGTCACCGTATTGCCACGCGCTCCTCGTCGCTGGGCAGCGCGCCCGAGACGGGCACATCGGACTCGTCGGCCGCCTGCCGCGGGTGGCTCCCGTACGCGTACGCGGCGCCCACCAGGATCGCGCCACCGATCACGTTGCCGAGGCCGACGAAGGCGATGTTCCTGGCCATCTCGGCGATCGTCGCGCCCGGCAGCCCGCCGTACAGCCCGAGCGAGAACGTCGTCATGTTGGCGACGACGTGCTCGAAGCCCGAGGTGATGAACACCATCACGCACGCGAAGACCACGGCGATCCGGGCTCCCTCGCTGCGCAGCCGGGCCGCGCACCAGATCGCCAGGCACACCAGCAGGTTGCAGAGGATGCCCCGGACGAGCAGCTGCCCGGACGTCTCGTGGGCCTTGTGCTCGACCATGCCCGCCAGCACCGTGCCGCCGGGAGTGCCGGGCGCCAGCACGCCCGAGGCGTGGACCAGCAGCGCGAAGAGCATCGCGCCGAGCAGGTTGCCGACGAGGCAGGCGAGGAGCGTCACGCCCGCCCGGGCCCAGCCGACGGCGCCGCGCAGGGCGCCCTGGGTGAGGATCATCATCGCGGAGGTCGCCAGCTCCGCGCCGGCGACGAGCACGATGGTCAGCGCGACGCCGAACACGAGGCCCTGCACCAGCGGCGTGAACGGCGAGCCGGCCACCGCCAGCGGGCCGCCGGCCGTGGCCATGATGAGGACGCCGATCCCGATGTACGCGCCGGCCAGCATCGTGCGCACGAGGAAGAGGCCGGGCGTGGAGGTCAGCTCCACCTTGTGGCGGGCGGCATCCGCCTGGGCATCGACGGTCTCTTGGATAGTCAGCACGCCCCATCGTCCATGGGCCCCCGCGGCGGGACGGGGGCCTAAGGGCCCGGGAATCGGGAGGCCGTCGCAGCGGTTGCGAGCCGACGTGACTCTTCTCTTCTCGCCGCTCACCCTTCGGGGTACCACCTTCGCCAACCGCGCCTGGCTGGCCCCGATGTGCCAGTACTCCGCCGTCGACGGCAGCCCCAACGACTGGCACCTGGTGCACCTGGGCTCGCGGGCGTCCGGCGGGTTCGGCCTGCTCCTCGCCGAGGCGACCGCCGTCGTCCCCGAGGGGCGCATCTCCCCGGAGGACACCGGGCTCTGGCACGACCTGCACGTGGCCGAGTGGCGCCGCATCACCGACTTCGTGCACGAGCGCGGGACCAAGATCGGGGTCCAGCTGGCGCACGCGGGCCGCAAGGCCTCGACGTACTCCCCGTTCTCGGGCGGGCGCGGCTCGGTGCCGCTCGACCAGGGCGGGTGGGCCACCGTCGGCCCGTCCGCGACGGCGTTCCCCGGCTACGCCCACCCGCGCGCGTTGACGCTCGACGAGATCGCCGGCATCCCCGCCGCGTTCGCCGCCGCCGCGCGCCGGGCCGACCACGCCGGGTTCGACGTTGTCGAGCTGCACGCCGCCCACGGCTACCTGTTGCACCAGTTCCTGTCGCCCCTGTCCAACGACCGCGACGACCAGTACGGCGGCCCGCTGGAGAACCGCGCGCGGCTGCTGATCGAGACAGCCGACGCCGTCCGCGCCGCCTGGCCCGACGAGAAGCCGCTGTTCGTGCGGCTGTCCGCGACCGACTGGGTCGACGGCGGGCTCACGGTCGAGGAGGTCGCCCAGGTGGCCAAGGAGCTGGGCGGGCACGGCGTCGACCTGGTCGACGTCTCGACCGGCGGCAACGCGCCCGCGACGATCCCCGTCGGCCCCGGCTACCAGGTGCCCGCCGCCCGGGAGGTCCGCGCGACGTCCGGTGTCCCCGTCGCCGCCGTCGGGCTGCTCACCGACCCCGCACAGGCCGAGGCGGTGCTGGCCGACGGATCGGCGGACGCGATCCTGCTGGGCCGCGAGGGTCTGCGCGACCCGTTCTGGCCGCTGCGCGCGGCGCACGAGCTCGGCGTTCCCGACGACGCGGCCTGGCAG
Source organism: Cellulomonas sp. P1_C4 (assembly GCF_056406355.1). Classification (NCBI taxonomy): domain Bacteria; kingdom Bacillati; phylum Actinomycetota; class Actinomycetes; order Micrococcales; family Cellulomonadaceae; genus Cellulomonas; species Cellulomonas sp. P1_C4. The sequence continues at coordinate 34,687 of NZ_JBFUAI010000015.1, forward strand.
CCGCAGTACACGCGCGCGACGTGGGCCTCATGAGTGTCGACTGGGACGAGCGCTACTCCGCGTCGGAGCAGGTCTGGAGCGGGGAGCCGAACGGCACCCTCGTCGCGGAGGTGGCCGGCCTGACCCCGGGCCGCGCGCTCGACGTCGGGTGCGGCGAGGGCGCGGACGCCGTCTGGCTGGCGAGCCGGGGCTGGACGGTCACCGCGCTCGACGTGTCGCAGGTGGCCCTCGACCGTGCCGCGCTGCACGCGAGCGACGCCGGGGCCGAGGTCACGTGGGTGCACGCGGGGCTTGTGGAGGCGGGGCTGACCGCGGCTTCGTACGACCTCGTGTCCGCGCAGTACCCCGCGCTGCTGCGCAGCCCGACGCACGACGCCGAGCGCGCGCTGGTGGATGCCGTCGCGCCGGGCGGCCTCCTCGTGGTGGTGCACCACGCCGACGTCGACCGCGAGGAGGCGCTGTCCCGCGGCTACGACCCCGACGACTACGTCGACCACCAGGACGTCGTCGACGCCCTGGGTGACGGCTGGTCGATCGAGGTCGACGAGCGGCGCGCTCGGGCCGTGCCGACCAGCGGTCAGGCGCACCACCACGTCGACGAGGTGCTGCGGGCGCGCCGCCTGGTCTGACGACCCGCGGGCGGCGCCGCGGTCGAGAGCGCGCGAGGAGAAGACTTCGTTGCGGTGGGCGCAACAAAGTCTTCACCTAGAGCGTCAGCGCCCGCGCGATCGGGACGCCCGGGCGGTAGGCCAGGTGGCGGTGGGTCGGGGCGTCGAGGACGGCCAGGTGGGCGCGGGCGCCCAGGCGCAGGTGGCCGATGTCGTCGCGACGCAGGGCGTGCGCGCCGCCGAGCGTGGCTGCGCGGACGGCTTCGGCGACCGTGAGGCCCATCTCGCGGACCGCCAGCGCGATCATCAGGGGGATCGACGTCGAGAAGCACGTGCCCGGGTTGCAGTCGGTGGCCAGGGCGACCTCGACGCCCGCGTCGAGCAGGCGGCGGGCGTCCGGGTACGGCGAGCGGGTGGAGAACTCGACACCGGGCAACAGGGTGGCGACCGTGTCGCTGCCGGCCAGTGCCGCGACGTCGGCGTCGGACAGGAACGTGCAGTGGTCGACGCTGGCGGCGCCGAGCTCGACGGCGAGCTGCACGCCCGGGCCGTGGCCGAGCTGGTTGCCGTGAACACGCAGGCCGAGGCCGGCCCCGGCCGCGGCCTTCAGCACCGCGCGGGCCTCGTCTCCGTCGAACGCGTGCGGGCTCGCCGGCTCGCAGAAGACGTCGGCCCAGCGGGCGTGCGGCGCGCAGGCCGCGAGCATCGGGCCGGTCACCAGGGCGAGGTAGTCGGCGCGGTCGATGCCGGACGGGACGACGTGCGCGCCGAGGAACGTCGTCTCGGGCGTGACCTCGCGGGCCAGGCGGAGCAGGCGCTGCTCGCTGGCGACGTCGAGGCCGTAGCCGCTCTTGATCTCGAGGGTCGTCGTGCCCTGGGCGCGGGCCTCGGCGACCAGCGTGCTCAGGCGTGCGCGGAGGTCGTCGTCGGACGCCGCGCGCGTCGCCGTGACCGTCGTCGCGATGCCGCCGCCCGTGTACGGGGTGCCGGCCATGCGGGCCTCGAACTCGGCGGAGCGGTCACCTGCGAAGACCAGGTGGGTGTGGCTGTCGACGAAGCCGGGGATCACCGCGGCGCCGCCGACGTCGGTCCTGTCGTCGGCCTCCGGAGCCTCGCGCGCGGGCCCGACCMAGGCGATCACGCCGTCCTCGGCGACGAGCGCGGCGTCGAGCAGCGCGCCGTCGAACCGCCCGTCGTGCGTGGTGAGCTCGCCGATGCCCGTGACCAGGTGCGACGTCATCGGGTCCCCTCCCACGCGGCGGCGATCGCCGAGCCCAGCATCGCGCCGACGTCGCCGAGTACGTGCTGGCCGTCCGCGACACGCACGACGCCGCCGACCACGACGGTGTCGATGTCTGCGCTGCCCGCGACGAGGACGAGCTGCGCCGGGTCGGCACCCGCCGTCCGCGGGGTGTCGGTGCGGACGGCGACGAGGTCCGCGGGGGCGCCCTCTTGCAGCCGGCCGCCCGTGGGGTCGCCGAGGCTCGCGTGGCCGCCGGACGTGAGGAGGTCGAGGAGCTGAGCGGGCGTGAAGACGCCGCGGGACTCGCCGGCGAGGCGCTCGTGCATCTCGACGGACCGGGCCTCCGCGAGCAGGTCGGTGCGCACGTGCTGGTCGCTGCCGACGGACAGCCGAGCACCCGCGCTCCGCAGCAGGTCGCCGGGGGCGATCCCGTCGCCGAGGTCCTGCTCGGTCGACGGGCACAGGCAGACGCCGGTGCGGGTGGACCCGAGGATCGCGACGTCCTCCGGGGTGACGTGCACCGCGTGGACCGCGGTCGTGTCAGGGCCGAGCGCCCCTGCGTCCTCCAGCACCCGCGCCGGCGTCGCGCCGAACGTGGCCAGCGACTGCTCGTTCTCCAGGCGCTGCTCGGAGAGGTGGACGTGCAGCGGTCGGCCCGTGGCGTGGGCGGCGATCGCGGGGATCGCGTCGAGCGGGACCGCGCGGACCGAGTGGATCGCGGCGCCGACCGTGAGGGTGTCGTCGGGGCGGATGGCGGCGACGCGGGTGGCCCAGGCGTCGGCGTCGTGGTCACCGAACCGGCGCTGGGTGCCCTCGAGCGGGGCGTCGATGCCGCCCGTGAGGTACGCCGTGTCCAGGAGAGTGATGCGCAGGCCGGCATCGCGGGCCGCGGTGCGCAGGGCCTCGGCCATGACGTTCGGGTCGTCGTACGGGGTGCCGCCGGGGGCGTGGTGCAGGTAGTGGAACTCGCCGACCGCGGTGACGCCCGCGAGGACCATCTCGGCGTAGGCCGCGCGGGCGAGCGCGAGGTAGGTGTCCGGCGTCAGCGTCGCGGCCAGGGCGTACATCCGGTCGCGCCAGGTCCAGAACGTGCCGCCGTCGTCGTGCGTCCGGCCGCGGAGCGCGCGGTGGAACGCGTGGGAGTGGGTGTTGGCGAAGCCGGGCAGGACGACGCCGGGGAGGCGATGGTCGGCCTCGTCGGCACGGACCCCCGCGGACACCTTGGTGATGCGACCGTCGGCGACCGAGATGCGGACGTCCTCGGCGAGCCCGCCGGGAAGGTGTGCGTGCGCCGCCCAATAGGTGGTCACGAGAGCAGCCGTTCGAGGGTGGCCGTGAGCGCGTCGATGCCGGCCAGACAGTCGGCCTCGTCGGCGTCCTCCGCGGGCGCGTGCGAGATGCCCGACGGATTGCGGACGAAGAGCATCGCCGTCGGGACGCCCGCGGCGGCGAGGATGCCGGCGTCGTGGCCGGCGCCCGTGCCGAGGCGTGGCGGGTCGTCCAGGGCGTCCGCGATGACGTCGGCGAGGTCGGCGTCGAGCAGCGTGACCGGGGTCCAGGACTCCTCGGCGGGTGCGTAGTCGTTCAGCGACGAGAGCACCTCGCGGACCGCCGACTCGTCCTCCGCGCGGACGTCCAGCCAGGCCGTGACCTGCGACGGGATCGCGTTGACGCCGTTCGGTTCCACCTGCAGCTTGCCGACGGTCGCGAGCGCGCCGGCGTCCTGCGCCGCCGACCGCACGTGCGCGATGAACGCCGCGAGGTCGAGCATCGGGTCGCGACGGTCGGCCAAAGGCGTGGTGCCGGCGTGGTTGGCTTCGCCGCGCAGGTCGACCCGCCAGCGGCCGTGCGGCCAGATCATCCGGCCGACGCCGACGGGGTCACCCGTGTGCACGAGGCCGCGGCCCTGCTCGACGTGCAGCTCGACGAAGGAGGCGATGCGGCGGAGGGTCTCGTCGTCGCGGCCGACGGTCGACGGGTCGCGACCGGCTCGCGTGAGCGCCTCGGCCATCGTGACCCCGTCTCCGTCCTTCAGGCCCCTCGCTCGATCCGGGTCGAGCACCCCGGTGATCAGCCGCGACCCGGCACAGGCGACGCCGAAGCGGGCGCCCTCCTCGTCGACGAAGTTGGCGAGGCCGAGCGGCCTGCTCGGCTCGAAGCCGCGTGAACGGAGCGCGTCCAGGGCCGCGAAGCCACTGACGACGCCGAGCGGGCCGTCGAACGCGCCGCCGCCGGGCACTGAGTCGAGGTGGCTGCCGGTGACGATCCCCGGAGTCGTGTCCGGGTCGCCCCACCAGGCCCACTGATTCCCGGCGCGGTCGGTCGTGACGGAGAGTCCGCGGGCCTCCGCCTCGCCGGCGAACCATTCGCGCAGTACGTGGTCCTCGTGCGTCCAGGCGAACCGGCGGTAGCCGCCGTCGGACGCGCGGCCGACGGGCTCGAGGTCGGCCCACGTGCTCGCGAACGTCACGCCCCACCCTCCCGCATCGGCACGCGCAGCCCGTGGGCGGCCGCGACCTCGTCGGCCCGCGGGTAGCCGGCGTCGACGTGCCGCAGGACGCCCATGGCCGGGTCGTTGGACAGCACCCGCGCGAGCTTGCGGGCGGCGAGCTCGGTCCCGTCGGCGACGGAGACTTGCCCGGCGTGGATCGAGCGGCCCATGCCGACGCCGCCGCCGTGGTGGATCGATACCCACGTGGCGCCCGACGAGGCGGCGACCAGGGCGTTGAGCAGGGGCCAGTCGGCGATGGCGTCCGAGCCGTCGGCCATGCCCTCGGTCTCGCGGTACGGCGACGCGACGGAACCGGCGTCGAGGTGGTCGCGGCCGATGACGAGCGGGGCTGCGACGGAACCGTCCGCGACGAGCTCGTTGAACCGCAGCCCGGCGACGTCTCGCTCGCCGTGCCCGAGCCAGCAGATGCGCGCCGGGAGGCCCTGGAACGCGACCCGGTCCTGGGCGGCGCGGATCCAGCGGTGCAGGTGGTCGTTGTCGGGGAACAGGTCGAGCACGGCCTGGTCGGTGACGGCGATGTCGCGGGGGTCGCCGGACAGCGCGGCCCACCGGAACGGTCCCTTGCCCTCGGCGAACAGCGGACGGATGTAGGCCGGCACGAAGCCGGGGAAGTCGAACGCTCGGTCGTAGCCGCCCTGGCGGGCCTCGTCGCGGATCGAGTTGCCGTAGTCGAACACCTCGGCGCCGGCATCCATGAACCCGACCATCGCGCCGACGTGCCGGGCCATCGACGCGCGCGCCCGTTCCGTGAACTCCTCGGGCTTTGCTGCCGCGTAGGACGCCCAGTCCGCGACGTCGACGCCGACCGGGAGGTAGGACAACGGGTCGTGTGCGGATGTCTGGTCGGTGACGACGTCGACCTCGACGCCGCGCTGCAGCAGCTCGGGCAGGACGGCTGCGCAGTTGCCGACGACGCCGACCGACAGTGCTCGCTTCTCCCTGCGCGCTGCGGTGACCAGCGCTATCGCCTCGTCGAGACTCGTCGCGACCCGGTCGAGGTAGCGCTCGCGGACCCGCCGGTGCAGCCGCTCGCCGTCGACGTCGACGATCAGGCACGCGCCGCCGTTGAGGGTCACCGCGAGCGGCTGCGCGCCGCCCATCCCGCCGCAGCCACCGGTCACGGTCAGCGTGCCGGCGAGCGTCCCGCCGAACCGCTTGGCCGCCACCGCGGCGAGCGTCTCGTACGTGCCCTGCAGGATCCCCTGCGTGCCGATGTAGATCCACGAGCCGGCAGTCATCTGCCCGTACATGGTCAGGCCGAGCTGCTCGAGCCGGCGGAACTCGGGCCAGGTGGCCCAGTCGCCCACGAGGTTCGAGTTGGCGATGAGCACGCGCGGCGCCCACTCGTGGGTCTGCAGCACGCCGACCGGCTTGCCCGACTGGACCAGCAGCGTCTCGTCGTCGCCGAGCGTCGTCAGGGTCCGCACGATGCCGTCGTACGCGTCCCACGACCGGGCCGCCTTGCCCGTCCCGCCGTACACGACCAGGTCGTCGGGGCGCTCGGCCACCTCCGGGTCGAGGTTGTTCATGAGCATCCGCAGCGGGGCCTCGGTCTGCCAGCTGCGGGCGGTGAGCGTGGTGCCGCGCGGGGCGCGGACGGGGCGGGGGCCGGCGGTCATGAGCGAGCTCCTGTCAGTGCGGCGGCGATCTTCTCGTCGCGGACGGCGTCTGCTGCCGTCTCGAGGTCGGGGGAGAGGTACGTGTCGGGGCCGGGGCCGGGGATGCCGGCCTCCCGCAGCAGGTCTCGGACGGCTCTCGTCACGGGCGAGGGGGGCAGGGGCGCGCGCAGGTCCTGCGCGCGGGCGGCGGTGAGCACCTCGATGCCGAGCACGCGGGTCAGCGCGTCGAGGGATCGGCGCAGCTTGCGGGCCGCGTGCCAGCCCATCGAGACGTGGTCCTCCTGCATCGCCGACGACGGGATCGAGTCGACGCTCGCCGGCATCGCCAGACGCTTGAGCTCCGTGACCAGCCCGGCGGCCGTGTACTGCGCGATCATCAGGCCGGAGTCGACGCCGGGGTCGTGCGCGAGGAACGCGGGCAGGCCGTGGTTGCGGGCGACGTCGAGGAACCGGTCGGTGCGGCGCTCGGACATGCTCGCGACGTCCGCGACCGCGATGGCCAGGAAGTCGAGCACGTAGCCGACGGGGGCGCCGTGGAAGTTGCCGTTCGACTCCACGCGGCCGTCGTCGGTGATCACGGGGTTGTCGACGGCGGCGGCGAGTTCGCGCTCGGCGACGTCCCGCGCGTGCTGCGCCGTGTCCCGGGCCGCGCCGTGCACCTGCGGCGCGCAGCGCAGCGAGTAGGCGTCCTGCACGCGGGTGCAGTCCGGGGTCTTGTGGCTTGCCATGATCCCGGAGCCGTGCAGGACCGCGCGGATGTTCGCGGCCGAGGTCGCCTGGCCGGGGTGCGGGCGCAGGCCCTGGAGGTCTGCAGCGAAGACGGCGTCCGTGCCGAGCAGCGACTCGACGCTCATCGCCGCCGCGACGTCCGCCGTGGTCAGGAGGGTGTCGAGGTCGTGCAGCGCGAGCGCGAGCATGCCGAGCATGCCGTCCGTGCCGTTGATGAGGGCGAGGCCCTCCTTCTCGGTGAGCGTGACGGCTTTCAGTCCCGTCGCCGCGGCCGGCATGAGCGTGCCGGTGGCGTCGCGGACCTCGCCCTCGCCCATGAGCGCCAGTGCGCAGTGCGCCAGCGGGGCGAGGTCGCCGGAGCAGCCGAGCGAGCCGTACTCACGGACCACGGGCGTGACGCCGGCGTCGAGCATCACGGCGTATGCCTGCGCGGTCTCGGGTCGGACCCCGGTGTGGCCGGTGGCCAGGGTCGAGAGGCGCAGGAGCATGAGCGCGCGGACGACCTCGCGCTCGACCTCGGGGCCGGTGCTCGCGGCGTGCGAGCGGACGAGGCTGCGCTGGAGGTCGCGGCGCTTCTCGGCAGGGATCGAGAGCGTGGCCAGGGCGCCGAAGCCGGTGGAGATGCCGTAGTGCGGCTGGGTGTCCCTGGCCAGGTCGTCGACGACCGCGCGGCCGCGGGCGATGGCCGCGAGGGCGTCGTCGGCAATCGTCACGCCCGCGCCGTATCTGGCGACCGCGACGATGTCGGCGATCGAGACGGGGCCCGTGCCGACGACGACGGTGTCGGTGGCAGCAGTGGTGCTCATGGTTCATGACACCGCTCGAGGGCGCGCGCTCCTAGGCTGTCGCGGGCGATACCGTCTGGTATCCCAGATACGTGGAGCTGACGTGAGCGATGTGCCGGCCGCCGACGCCACCCTCCGGCTGCTGCGCCACCTCTCGCGCACCGGCCCGCTGCCCGCCGCCGCCCTGGCGGCGGCCCTCGACCTCCCGCGGTCGACGACCTATCACCTGCTCGCGGTCCTGGCCCAGCACGGGTTCGTCGTCCACCTCCCCGAGGAGCGTCGGTACGGTCTGGGGCTCGCCGCCTTCGAGCTCGGGTCCGCGTACTCCCGCCAGGCGCCGCTGGCCCGCGCCGCGCGGCCGGTCCTCGCGCGGCTCGTCGACCAGGTCGGGGAGAGTGCGCACCTCGCCGTCCTGCACGGGCGGGACGTGCTCTACGTCGTCGAGGAGCGCGCCGCAGGTCGGCCCGTGCTGGTGACGGACGTCGGCGTGCGGCTGCCGGCGCACCTCACGGCCAGCGGGCGCGCGATCCTCGCCGACCTGCCGTCATCCCAGGTCAGGGCGCTGTTCCCGAGCCGGGAGGCGTTCGTCGACCGGACGGGCGTCGGGCCTCGTCGCCTCTCGGAGCTCCGGACGGTCCTCACCGAGGTCCGACGGGTCGGCTGGGCGCAGGAGCGCGGGGACGTGACCGCGGGCTTCGCGTCGGTCGCGGTGGCCGTCCGCGACCACACCGGGTTTCCGATCGCGGGGCTCGCGGTCACGTTCGCGGACGGCGAGGTGCCCGAACCGCTCGCCCGCGCAACGCAGCGTGCGGCGGCCGAGCTGTCTCGTCGCGTCTAGACCTCGATCGGGGTCTGCGCCGCCTTCGTGACGGCCGCCGCGACGACCGTCGTGACCTCGGGGTTGAACACGCTGGGCACGATGTACGTCGGGTTGAGCTCGTCGTCCGTGACCACCGAGGCCAGCGCGTACGCCGCCGCCAGCAGCATCCGGCTGGTGATCCGGTGCGACTGGGCGTCGAGCAGTCCGCGGAAGACGCCCGGGAAGGCCAGCACGTTGTTGATCTGGTTGGCGAAGTCGGAGCGGCCGGTGCCGACGACGGCTGCGTACTGCGCCGCCTCGTCCGGGTCGACCTCGGGCCGGGGGTTGGCCAGGGCGAACACGATCGAGTCCTTGGCCATCGTCGACACGTCGTGACCGGTGATGACGTCCGGGGCGGAGACGCCGATGAAGACGTCGGCGTCCTTGAGCGCGTCCGGGATCGACCCCGTGATGCCGCGCGGGTTGGTCATGCTCGCCGTCCAGAACAGGGACTCGTCCAGCCCCGGTCGGTCCGCGCGGATGACGCCCTCGATGTCCGCGACGACGACGTCCTTCGCGCCCGCGGCGAGCAGCAGCTTGAGCACGGCCGTGCCCGCGGCGCCGGCGCCGGAGAGCACGATCCGCACCGTGCCCAGGTCCTTCTTGACCACCTTGAGCGCGTTGGTCAGCGCCGCGACGACGACGATCGCGGTGCCGTGCTGGTCGTCGTGGAACACCGGGATGTCCAGGCGCTCCCGCAGCCGGCGTTCGATCTCGAAGCACCGCGGCGCCGAGAAGTCCTCGAGGTTGATGCCCGCGAACACGGGCGCGATCGCGCAGATGGTCTCCACGATCTGGTCGACGTCCTGGGTGTCGAGCGCGATGGGGAAGGCGTCGATGCCCGCGAACCGCTTGAACAGGACCGCCTTGCCCTCCATGACCGGCAGGCTGGCCAACGGACCGATGTTGCCGAGCCCCAGCACCGCGGTGCCGTCCGTGACGACGGCGATGGTGTTGCGCTTGATGGTGAGCCGGCGCGCGTCCTCCGGGTGGGCCGCGATGGCCTCGCACACGCGCGCCACGCCCGGCGTGTAGACCATCGACAGGTCGTCGCGGTTGCGCAGCGGGACCTTGGACTCGATCGACAGCTTGCCGCCGATGTGCATGAGGAACGTGCGGTCGCTGACGCGGTCGACGACCACGCCCTCGAGGCCTTTGAGGGCCTCCACGATGTCGGCCGCGTGCTGCTCGCCGCGCGTCGCGCACGTGACGTCGACGGTCATCTGCTCGTGTCCCGACGCCGTGACGTCGAGGGCGGTGACGATGCCGCCGGCCTTCTCGATCGCGGTGGTGAGCTCGCTGACGGCGGTCGGTCGGGCCTGCACCTCCAGCCGTGCCGTGATGGACGAGGAGACGCTCGGTGACACCATCTCGCCATTGTGGCCTCTCTCGTAGGGTGGGCGCGTGCATGACCCCCTCGCGCCGCTGCTGGACCTTCCGGGCGTCGCCGACGCGGTCGAGCGGGCCCGCGTCGCGTGCGAGGAGCTGCGCTGGCACGAGGCCTATCGGCGGCGCTCGCAGGAGGTGCGGGCCGAGGCCGGCCTGCGGGTGACCCGGTCGTCGTGCGCGATCGAGGGCGTGCGGGTCCCGCTGTCCTTGGTCCGGTCGCTGGCCACCGAGGGCGGTCACGCGCCGGTCGTCGTCGGGGGGCTGCGGGCGACCGCGCTGGTGGAGAGCCTCATGCCGTCGCTGGGTTCGCGGGGTGCGGCTCCGCTGCCGCCGCTACGCCAGCTGCTGGTGCGCGTGCACGTCGCGGCTGCCGGCGGGTGGCTGTCCGAGGCAGACATCGGACTCCTGCGGGCCGTCGAGCAGCCGCAGGACCTCACCGGTCTCGGGTGGGCGCCCGTCGGCGACGAGCTGGCCGCGCGTGTCGATCTGCTCGACCAGACGCTGCGCGCGACGAGCGTGCCGGCCCTCGTCGTCGGCGCCGTCGTGCAGGGGGAGCTGCTCGCGCTGCGGCCGTTCCGCGCCGGGAACGGGCTGGTCGCCCGCGCCGTGGCGCGCCTCGTCCTCACGGCCCGCGGTCTCGACCCGACCGGTTCGGTGGTCGCGGAGGCGGCGTGGGCGGCGGCGCTGAACCCGTACCTCGGTGCGGCGGCGGGGTTTGCTTCCGGGACTCCCGACGGGGTCGCCGGGTGGCTGCGGTCGTACGGCACCGCGGTGGTCGAGGGGGCGCTCGAGGCCCGCGCGGTCGCGGACGCGGTGCTGGCGGGGTCGTTGGCGTCCTAGGCAGAACGAACGACGGCGCCCCAGGGGCGCCGTCGCCAACAGCCGACCGGAAGGTGATCAGGCGTGCACCGGTGTCGGTCGCGACGGGACCAGCCCGGTCGACCTGCCCATAGGTGGGCTCTCCTGCGCGTGGGTACCCTCGCGGTCATGCAGTTGTGATCCCTTGGTACCCCAGGTCCGCGACGAGCGAAACCCCAGACGGTGACGGCGCAGGCCAGGCGTCTGCGCCCGCCGGATGCTGGGACGTCCGTCCGTGATGCGGGACGCCGTCAGGCGCGACGCCGCTGCCGACGGACGAGGATCCACGTGAGCACGAGGGCGGCCACCACGAGCGCGATCCCGCTCGCGGACGCGATGCGCGCGGTCTTCTTGAAGGAGAACAACGCCACCGGTCGGACGAAGGACAACGTGCCCCAGCCGCGCTCGAGGGCGAGCCGGCGCAGCGCCTTGTCGGGGTTCACCGCGAACGCGTGCCCGACCGTGCCGAGCATCGGTGCGTCCGTGATCGAGTCGGAATAGGCGTAGCTGGCGTCGAGGTCGTAGCCCTCGACCTGCGCGAGCTCGCGGATGGCCGACGCCTTGTTCTCGCCGTACGCGTAGAAGTCGATCTCGCCGCTGTAACGGCCGTCGACCACGTTCATCCGGGTCGCGATCACGTGGTCCGCGCCGAGGACCGCCGCGATCGGCTCGACCACCTCGCCCCCCGACGCCGACACCACGACCACATCCCGGCCCGCGGCGTGATGGGCCTCGATCAGCGCGACGGCCTCGGCGTACACGGTCGGGTCGATCGACTCGTGCAGCGTCTCGGCCACGATGGCCGACACCTGCGCGACGTCCCACCCGGCGACCATGCGCGACAGCTCGGCGCGCAGGCGCTCCGTCTGGCCCTCGTCGGCCCCGCCGAGCAGGTAGAGCACCTGCGCGTACGCCGTGCGCACCACGGACCGGCGCGTCAGCAGGCCCCGCGCCAGGAACGGGCGGGAGAAGGCGGTCGCCGACGACGTCGCGATGATCGTCTTGTCGAGGTCGAAGAACGCGGCCTCGCGCGGCGACGGTTCGGCGTCGCCCTGCGTGGGGTGCTCGTCCATGCTGCTCCGGGCCTCGGTCGTCGGGCGCGCGCGACACCGGGAGGTGGCGTGCGGTTCGCCGCGAGCCTAGTGGCCGGTGCCGACACGTCGCCGTCGGTGCCCGGGCCGTCCACAGCCCACGCGTGCGCGACCGCGTCCACGGGTTCGCCCGCGCCCGGACCGCGACCGGCCCGGCCGGGGCAGTGTTCCTCGTGCGCCGGCGGTCGGGTCGGGCAGGACGGAGAGGTGCACCGATGACCCCCCTCGCGGTGGCCCGCGCCGGCCTCCCCTCCCCGCCGTCGGCCGCGACGTCAGCACGGCGAGCGCTCGTCGTGGGTGTCGTCGGCGGCCGCGGTGGTGCCGGTGCCTCGACGCTGGCCGCGGCCGTCGCCCGTCGCTTCGCGCGGGAGACCGCAACCGTCCTGGTCGACCTCGACCGCGCGTCCGGTGGGATCGACGTCCTGCTCGGGCTCGAGGCTGCGGACGGCGTCCGATGGCCCGACCTCGCGGACGCGCGCGGTGACGTCCCCGGCGCCGACGTGCTGGCGCTGCTGCCGCGGTGGGGTCCGTGCGCGGTCCTCAGCGCCGACCGCGAGCGGCCCGGGGCGCCCGAGCCGGCGGTCGTCGCCGACGTCCTGCACGCGCTGACGCTCGAGGCGGGAGTGCTCGTGCTCGACCTGGACCGAGCGGCGACGGTGGCGGGGGAGTCGGTCGCGGCCGTGTGCGACGCCGTCCTCGTCGTGGCGCCGCGGGACTTGCGCGCAGTCGCCGGGATCCTCGCGGCGCGGCCACGGCTCGACGCGGTGCCGGCGTGGCTGGTCGTGCGCGGTCCCGCACCGGGTGGGCTCGGCACCGCGGACCTGTCCGCCGCGGTGCGGCTCCCGGTGCTGGGGACGCTGCCGACGGAACGGGGTGTCGCCGCGGCGCTCGAGCKCGGCGGGGTGCCGAGCCGAGGTCGCCTCGCGCGCGCCGCGGCCCGGCTCGTCGGCGCCCTCGAGCGGGAGCTCGGGAGATGAGGTCCGTCGGACCCGCGTTCCTCGACGCCGTCCGGGCGCGCGTCGGGCTCGACGTGGAGGCCGTCGGGGCGGCCGTCGAGGCCACCGCGCGCGACGTCGGCGCGGTGCTCGGGTCCGCCGCCCTGGGGTCGGTGACCCGGGCGGTCCGCGACGAGCTCTTCGGTGCGGGCCGGCTGCAGGCGTTCCTCGACGATCCCGAGGTCACGGACGTGCTGGTCAACGGGCCGCACGAGGTGTGGGTCGAGAGAGCGGGCCGGCTGGCCCTGACCGGAGTGGACCTCGGGGGTGCCGACGAGGTGCGCGCCCTGGCGGTGCGGCTCGCGGCAGCCGCCGGCCAACGTCTGGACGACGCCTCGCCGGCCGTCGACGGAAGGCTGCCGGACGGGACCCGGTTGCATGCCGTGCTGCCGCCTGTCGCCGACGCCGGTGCCCTGATCAGCCTGCGCGTCGTGCGGGCGCGAGCGTTCACGCTGGATCAGCTCGTCGCGTCCGGAACGCTGGCGACCGCCCTCGTCCCGGTGGTCCGGGCGCTCGTGGCCACCCGCGCCAACGTGCTGATCTCGGGCGCGACCGGCTCTGGCAAGACAACCTTGCTCGCGGCGCTGCTCTCGCTGGTGCCGCCGGACGAACGCATCGTGGTGGTCGAGGAGGCCGGCGAGCTCTCTCCGGCGCACCCGCACGTGGTCCGGCTGGTCGCCCGCCAGGCCAACGTCGACGGCGCCGGCCGCGTGGACCTCACAGACCTCGTCCGGCACGCCCTGCGCATGCGGCCCGACCGGATCGTGCTCGGCGAGTGTCGCGGCGCTGAGGTCCGCGAGGTTCTGGCCGCCATGAACACCGGGCACGACGGCGGGTGCGCGACGGTGCACGCCAACGCCGCCGCAGACGTGCCGGCGCGGCTCGAGGCGCTCGCGGCGTTGGCAGGGATGTCGCGCGACGCCGTCGCGGCGCAGGCGTCCAGCGCGTTCGACGCCGTGCTCCATCTGCGCCGGGCCGCTGCGGACCGGGGTCGGCGGTACCTGGCGGAGGTCGGCGTCGTCCGGCGCGACGCGTCCGGGGCGCTCGAGGTCGCGTGCGCGCTGCGCTGCGACCCGGCCGGCGTGACCGAGTCCGGGCCGGGGTGGCCCGAGCTCGCCGCGCGGCTCGGGCTCGCGGCGGGCGGCGCGCGGTGAGGTCTCGGGAGATCCGTGTGGTGCGCTGTGCGTGCAGGCGGTGGCGCCCGGCTCCGGGTTGCGGCGATGGGTGTGGCGCGGTGAGCGTGCGGGTCGGGGTCACCAGCCTCGGATCTGCCGAGACCGGTGAAACGCGGTGACCGTGCGGGTCGGGGTCACCAGCCTCGGATCTGCCGAGATCGGTGAACCGCGGTGAGCCTGCTTGTCGGGCTGCTCGTTGCGCTGGCGATCGGCGTCGCCGGTGGCCCGCGCGGGCGGCCGATGCRCGGCGGCTTGGCTCGGACCGCACCGCGCGCCGGTCCCGGGCCTGCCGGTCCGACGAGCGCCGACCTCTCGGCCGTCCTGCTCGCGACCTCCGCGCAGCTGCGGGCCGGGGCGAGTCCGGCCGATGCGTGGGGCAGGGCACTTGGCCGCCCGTCGGCAGGATCGGTGCCGACCGAGGAGACGCTCCTCGCGGCCACGGTTGGCGCCCGCTCGCGGTCGAGGCGGGTTGCGCGTTCGGGGAGGCGGCGACGCAACCGCCCCGCGGACGGCGACCGTCAGCGAGCGCGAGCCGTCGTGGCGGCGGCCCGGCTGTCCGACGACCTCGGGGCGCCGCTGTCCGGCGTTCTCGACCGGATCGCCGCGGCGGTGGCGGCAGACGAGGAGGCCGAGGGCGAACGCCGCGCCGCGCTGGCCGGTCCGCGGGCGACCGCCCGGGTGCTCGCGTGGCTGCCGCTGCTCGGGCTGCTGCTCGGCGGGCTGCTGGGCGCGGATCCCGTGGGCGTCGTGCTGTCCGGCGGTCCGGGGACGGCGGCGGCGGTCCTCGGCGGCATGCTGCTCCTGCTCGGCCGGTGGTGGACCGCCGCTCTGCTGCGCAGGGMTGCCCGCCCGTGACGCCCGTCGCGCTTGCGGTCGTGATCACGCTGGCCATCGGCGCGGCGACCGGGCCGTGGTGGTGGGTGAGCAACTTCTCGGTGCAGCGCCAAGCGTCGAACGCACCGCTTCCACGTCGTTCACCCGGAGTCGCGGCGGTGGACGCCGTCCTGCTCCTCGACCTGCTGGACGTCGCGGTCGCAGCGGGTGCGTCCGTGCCTCGGGCGTTGTCGGCCGTGGGCGCGGCCGTCGGGGGAGCTCAGGGAGCGACCTTGGCCCGGGGCGGCACTGCGCTCCTCCTGGGTGCGCCCTGGCAGTCGGCGTGGGCGGGCGCCGCGGCCCCGCTGGCCGAGGTCGTGGACGTGCTGGAGGCCAGCTGGACCACCGGCTCGGCGCCCGGACCGGCCTTGCGCGCACGAGCGGAGCAGCTTCGGCGGGACCGGCGTACTCGAGCCCGGACCGCCGCCGGCGCGCTCGGGGTGCATCTCGTCCTGCCGCTCGGCCTCTGCTTCCTGCCCGCATTCGTGCTTCTCGGCCTGGTGCCGATGGTGCTCAGCCTGGCGGGCGACCTGCTCGGGTGATCGGCGATTGCGCTCGCCGCCAATGCGGTGAGCAGAGACTCGATCGCGGCCAGCTGTACGTCCGTGACCACGGCGAAGCGTTCCGTGCCCGCGAGCGCCGTGTGCGAGCGGCGTCTTCGCGCGGACGCCGTTCCTCGGCCGCCCGAGCCGTCCACAGCCCGCCCGTCGGAGGTGCGGTCCACCGTTTCCTGGCTGGGGCCCTTGTGCGCACGTCGGGCGGCCGACGCTGGTGTGACGCCGGACCTTCACGGCGCAGGGCGAGAGGAGAGGTCATGACGATCGAGACGACCGGTGCGCGTGTGTGCGACCTGCAGGACTTGAACGAGCCCGCACACGAGGGCGGTGTGGTGGCGGCGGATCGCGGCACTGCGCGCTGCCGATCGCGAGGTCGGGCGGTCCTGCCGCAGTTCGTGGCCGCCTGGCACGCCCGCGGTCGGCACCTCCGCGGGGAGCTGGCCGAGGCCGGGATGGCGACCGCCGAGTACGCGATCGCGACCCTGGCCGCGGTGGGCTTCGCGGGGCTGCTCGTGGTGATCCTCAAGGGGAACGAGGTGAAGGGGCTGCTGTCGGGGATCATCCGGCAGGCGCTGTCGCTGTGAGTGCCGCGCGGCGGAGGGACCGCGGGAGCGTCACCGCCGAGCTGGCGGTCGGGCTGCCGGCAGTCGCGCTGTTCCTCGTCGCGCTGCTCACGATCGCCTCGGCGGCGGTGGCGCAGACCAGGTGCACCGATGCCGCGCGCGCCGGCGCGCGGGCCGCGGCACTGGGGGAGCCGGACGGGACCGTGACCGCGACGGCCCGCCGGGTCGGCGGAGAAGGGGCCACGGTCGCCGTGAGCCGCGCGGGTGGATGGGTCACGGTGGACGTCTCGGATGCCGTCGGCTCGTGGCAGGGGTCGCCCCTGCGAGCCCACGCGTCGGCCGTCGCTCGGGTCGAACCGTGACCGGTGGCGGGACGTCCGACCGCGGCTCGGGCACGGTGCTCCTGCTCGCGCTGGTGGCGGTGTCCGGGGTCGTCGCGGCGCTGCTCGGGCTGCTCGCGTCGGCTCAGCTCGCGCGCGGACGGGCGCAGACGGCAGCCGACCTCGGCGCGCTCGCCGGAGCCGCCGAGATTCTCGCCGGGACCGGCGCGGACCCATGTGCCGCGGCCGGCGAGGTCGTCCGTCGCAACGGCGGGCGGGTCACCGAGTGCGTGGACGAGGGAGCCGGAGTGCTGCGCGTGCGGGTCGTCGTGCACGCCGCGGCCGGAGAGGCCACGGCCGCCGCGCGCGCGGGGCCTTCGTCGGCTCGGGACGCTTCGAGCCGAGGACACCCGGCGGCCCGGACAGGCTCGAACCGGGTCAGCGATCACGGTCTAGGCGGCGATAGCAGGCTGCCGGGGTCACGGACGAGGCGCGTGAGCCAGGACGGCGTCCAGGAGGCGGATCGCCGCGGCCTTCTCCAGCGGGTTGTTGGCGTTGCCGCACTTGGGCGACTGGACGCACGCGGGGCAGCCGGAAAAGCAGCGGCAGGCGGCGATCGCGTCGCGGGTGGCCCGCAGCCACGTGGCCCCGAGCGTGAACCCGCGCTCCGCGAAGCCGGCGCCGCCCGGGTAGGCGTCGTGCACGAACACGGTGGCCTGCTCGGTGTCGACGTGCAGCGCGGTGGACAGGCCGCCGAGGTCCCAGCGGTCGCACGTCGCCAGCAGGGGGAGAAGGCCGATGGACGCGTGCTCCGCGGCGTGCAGGGCGCCCGGTGCGGTCTCGACGGTGACGCCGGCCGCCAGCAGCACCTCGGCCGGGGCGGTCCACCAGACGGCCGTCGTGCGCAGGGTGCGAGCGGGCAGGTCGAGCTCCTCGCTGCCCAGCACCTGCAGGTCGAGGATGCGTTTGCGTTGGTAGCCGAGGACCTTCGTCGTCACGTCGACCGAGCCGAACCCCCAGGTCACCGGACCCCACGGGACCTCGGCATCGACGGACTGGATCTCGGTCGTCGTGACCCAGCGCGCCCACGTGCCGTAGTCGACGTCGCGGCGCGTGACCAGGGCGACGCCGTCCTCGAGGCGCAGCTCGTCGACGACGAAGGTGGCGCCCTGGTGCACGTAGACGGCACCGTCGTGGACGGTCGAGTCCGCCGACCCGGCGTCGACCGTGCCGAGCAGCCGACCGGTGACGGACTCGACCACGCGCACGGGATCGCCTCCGGATCCGCGCAGGTTCGTGAGTCGGCTGGCCGGCTCGTTGTGCGTCCAGTACCAGCCGGAGGGTCGCCGCCGCAGGGTGCCCCGCTCGACCAGCTCGCCCAGCAGCTCGCCGGTGCGGGGACCGAACAGGTCGAGCTCGTCGGCACGCAACGGCTGCTCGGCCGCAGCCGCGCACAGGTGCGGCGCCAGCACGTACGGGTTGGTGGTGTCGAAGACCGTCGCCTCGACCGGGGTGTCGAAGATCGCCTCGGCGTGGTGGATCAGGAAGGTGTCGAGCGGGTCCTCGCGGGCGACGAGGACCACGAGCCCGTCGGTACCGGCGCGCCCGGCCCGACCGGCCTGCTGCCAGAGCGACACCCGGGTGCCCGGCCATCCCGCGATGAGCACGGCGTCGAGGCCCGAGATGTCGACGCCGAGCTCGAGGGCGTTCGTCGTCGCGAGCGCACGCAAGGAGCCGGACCTGATTGCGGCCTCGAGCGCGCGGCGCTCCTCGGGGAGGTACCCGCCGCGGTACGCCGACACGGACCGCGCCAGGGTCGGGTCGATCTCCTCCAGGTGCGCGCGCGTGGTGGCCGCGACCGACTCGGCACCGCGGCGCGACCGCGTGAACGCGAGGCTGCGGGCGCCGGCGGCGGTGAGGTCGGCCAGGAGGTCGGCGATCTCGGCGGTCGCGGTCCGGCGGGGACGGTCGGCGGGTTCGGCGACGACGCGCTCGCCGGTGCCGAGAGGGCCGGAACCCTCGGTCGTGGGAAAGACCTCGGCGAGCAGATCGGCCAGCACGACGGGGTCGTCGGCCGCCGAGGCGCCCCCTGCTGGCGCCGCGTCCGGCCGCGGGTGGTCCGCGTCCGTGCCCGCCGACGCCCGAACCGCGGCGGAACCGTCGGCGCCGGACGGGTCGGTGCCGGCGAGGGGAGCCCCCCAGACATCGTCGGGACCAGGCAGGCTCAGGTCGTCCAGCCCACGGGTCACGTGCGCCGGCAGGGCGAGCGGCGTGGCCCAGGGGTCGTCGGCAGGGAGGAGGGACGACCATGGCGCGTCCGTGCCGGGCAGCTCGGGCGGCTGCCAGAGGACGAACGTCTTGCGGCCGGCGGGGGAGGCGTCGGCGGTGACCGCCGTGACGTCCGACGGGTCGACGCCGATCAGTCGCGCGGCGCTCGCGGCGGGGTCGGAGGTCGTCGCGGAGGCCATGACGAAGGTGGGTGTCGCGCCGTAGGACGCGGCGAGTCGCCGCAGGCGCCGCAGGACGAGCCCGACGTGCGCGCCGAAGACGCCCCGGAACGCGTGGCACTCGTCGACCACGACGTACCGGAGCGAGCCGAGGAGCCGGGCCCAGCGCCGGTGCTGCGGGAGCAGGGCGAAGTGCAGGAAGTCGGGGTTGGTGAGCACGACGTCGGCGTACTCCTGCACCCAGCGGCGCTCCTCGAGCGACGTGTCGCCGTCACAGGTCGCCACCCGCACGTCGCGCGTGTGGCCGGCGACGAGGAGCCGGTCCAGGGCGGCGAGCTGGTCCGCGGCGAGCGCCTTCGTCGGGCAGAGGTAGAGCGTGGTGGCCCGGCGGCTGACGTTCTCGATGCGGCCTGGATCGAGGAGCGCGCCCGCCGCCGCGGCGCGGGTGGTCGACAGTGCGGGCAGCCAGAACGCGAGCGACTTGCCGGAGCCGGTCGCGGTGGCCAGGACGGTGTGCCGGCCGGACCAGGCGGCGTCGGCGGCCTCGACCTGGTGAAACCACGGCCGGTCGACGCCGAGTGCGCGGTACCCGTGCACCAGGTCGGGGTCCGCCCAGGCCGGCCAGTCCGCCTGCGTGCCCGGACGGGCCGGGATGTGCCGGATGTGGGTCGCCCTGTCGGTCCGTCGTCCGGCGGCGAGCAGCACGTCGAGCAGCTCACCGGTTCCCACCACGCCGCCATCCTCGCACCGGGCACGGACGCGGCTGTCCGGCGCGAGCGGGGATGGCGGCGCGGGCGGTACGCACGCAAGAGCGGTATGCACAGCGAGAGCGGTACGCACAGCGAGAGCTGGACGCACAGCGAGAGCGGTACGCAAGGCGAGAGCTGGACGCACAGCGAGAGCTGGACGCACAGCGAGAGCGGGACGCGAGGCGAGAAGTGGATGCACAGCGGTAGCGAGAGAGGGCGCATAGGGAGAGGACCGCCCCGGGCGAGCGGCCGCGTGAGACACGGAGGTGTCAGTCGTGGTGCGGCACGCCGAGCTCGCCATCTCGATCCCTGCAGCCACGGGCGGCCCGGAGCGGCAGGATCGGGGGATGGGCCAGCGCATCGATCTCAACTGCGACCTCGGCGAGGAGCTCGACGCGTGGGTGCCGGGCGTCGACGGCCTCGACGCGCAGCTGCTCGACGTGGTGAGCAGCGCCAACGTCGCCTGCGGGTTCCACGCGGGCGACGCGCGGATCATGGCGGCGGTCTGCCGGGCCGCCGCGGAGCGCGGTGTGGCGATCGGCGCCCACGTGTCCTACCTCGACCGGGAGCACTTCGGCAGACGGTTCCTCGACGTGCCCGCGGACGTGCTCCGGGACCAGGTGGCGCACCAGATCGCGACGCTGCAGGAGATCGCGCGCCGCGAGGGGACGCGGGTGGCCTACGTGAAGCCGCACGGCGCGCTCTACAACGCGGTCGTCCACGACGATGGGCAGGCGCAGGCGGTGATCGACGCGATCGAGCACCTGCCGGTGGTCGGGCTGCCCGGCTCTGCCGTGCTCGACGCAGCGGCGGCGAAGGGGCTGCGGGCGATCAGGGAGGCGTTCGCCGACCGCGGGTATCGGCCCGACGGCACGCTCGTGCCGCGCTCCGAGCCGGGGGCGCTCGTGACGGGCGCCGACGAGGTGGCGTCGAGGGTCGTGCGGATCGCGGTCGAGGGCATGGTGCGCGCGGTGGATGGCACCGACGTGCGGGTGCCCGCCGAGTCGGTGTGCGTGCACTCCGACACCCCGGGTGCCGCGGCGCTCGCGGTCTCCGTGCGTGCCGCGCTCGCCGGGGCCGGAGTAGACGTCGCTCCGTTCGTGGCGGCGGTGTGAGGCAGGGGTCGCGGTCCCCGAGGTCGGGGAGGATCGACGCATGACCGACGCGCGCGAGCCGCGGGTGCTGCCGTATGGGGACGACGCCGTGCTGGTCGAGCTGCCCAGCCTGGCCGCGGTCCGCGCGCTCGACGATGCGGTCCGGGCGGCGCGCGGATCGGACCCGGACGCGGCGACGATCGTCGACCAGGTGCCCGCCGCGCGCACGCTTCTGCTGCGGGTGCGCGACGGAGCCGAGGCCGGCGACCTCCCCGTGGCGCGCTGGTGGGCGGCGCGGACCGAGGGCGCGCGGGCCGACGGCGGACCGGAGATCGTCCTGGACGTCGACTACGACGGCCCGGACCTCGCCGACGTCGCTCGGCTGACCGGGCTCAGCGAGGGCGACGTCATCGATCGGCACACTGCGGCGCACTACACCGTCGCGTTCGGCGGATTCATGCCCGGCTTCGCGTACCTCACCGGATTGGACCCGGCGCTGCGTGTGCCGCGGCTCGACCGACCCCGCGAGCGCGTGCCGGCGGGCTCGGTGGCGATCGCCGATGAGTTCAGCGCCGTCTACCCCGCGGCGACCCCGGGCGGCTGGCGGCTGCTGGGCCGATGTGACGCCGCGCTGTTCGACGTCGACCGCGAGCCGCCGGCGCTGCTGCAGCCCGGCACGCGCGTGCGGTTCGTGGCCCGATGACGGGCGCGTTCGAGGTCGTCGAACCCGGCCTCCTCACGCTCGTCCAGGACCTCGGGCGACCGGGGTGGGCGCACATCGGCGTGGGGCGTTCGGGGGCGGCCGACGCCGGTGCGCTTCGCCTGGCCAACCGGCTCGTCGCCAACGACGAGGGCGCCGCCGGCCTCGAGGTCCTGCTCGGCGGTCTGCGCCTGCGCGCTCGCGGCGACCTGACGGTGGCGCTCACGGGCGCGCGCGGTTCGGCGTGGCTCGACGACAGACCAGTGGGACACGAGGCCGTGCTCGAGGTGCCGGCGGGCGCGGAGCTGAGGCTCGGGACCGTTGCGGTCGGCGTGCGGACGTACGTGGCGGTGCGCGGTGGAGTCGACGTGCCGGCCGTGCTCGGCTCGCGGAGCACGGACCAGCTGGCCGGCCTGGGGCCCGACCCGCTCGCGGCGGGTGACGTCCTGCCGATCGGTCCGGCGCCCGACCGCTGGCCGCTGGTCGACGTCGCGCCCGTCCATGCCTGGCCGGACCGGTTCGAGCTGCCCGTGGTGCCCGGACCGCA
This sequence comes from Cellulomonas sp. P1_C4, assembly GCF_056406355.1. Lineage (NCBI taxonomy): Bacteria > Bacillati > Actinomycetota > Actinomycetes > Micrococcales > Cellulomonadaceae > Cellulomonas > Cellulomonas sp. P1_C4. The sequence continues at coordinate 56,400 of NZ_JBFUAI010000015.1, forward strand.
CGCGGACTGGTTCGACGACGCCGTTTCGCGGCTGGTGCGGGAGGAGTACCACGTGGCACCGGCGACCAACCGGGTGGCCGTGCGCCTGTCGGGTCCGGCGATCCCGCGCACGCCCGAGAGAGCAGGCCGCGAGCTCCCCTCGGAGGGCCTCGTCGTCGGGGCCGTGCAGGTGCCGCCGGACGGGCAGCCCGTCGTCTTTTCCGTCGACCACCCGGTGACCGGCGGCTACCCGGTCGCCGCGGTGGTGCGCCGGCACGCGCTCGGGCTGCTGGGGCAGCTGCGCCCCGGCGACCCGGTGCGGTTCGTGCGGGGGTGACCTCCAGCGACACGCCGCGGATGTCGAGCGGGAACAGGACGTAGGTCCCCCCGCCGCGGACGAACCCCGGCATAGAACTGGCGCACCCGGTCCCCGACGACGAGGAGTGCCAGACATGTCCGAGCGAGTGGTCGTCGAGGTGGGGTCGTCGATCGACGAGTACCTCGACCGCAGCGACTGGCGCGTGGCCGCCAACGCCAACCAGGGCTACTCGCTGGGCGGTCTGATCCTGCAGACCAGCGGCAAGGTCGTCGCCAACTACTGGCTCAGCCACGTCTACCCGCCCGAGATCGGCCGCGCGCACCGCGACGGCGACCTGCACATCCACGACCTCGACATGCTCTCCGGGTACTGCGCCGGCTGGTCGCTGCGGACGCTGCTCGCCGAGGGCCTCAACGGCGTGCCCGGCAAGGTCGACGCCCGGCCGCCGCGGCACTTCAGCTCGGCGATCGGGCAGATCGTGAACTTCCTGGGGACGATGCAGAACGAGTGGGCCGGCGCGCAGGCGTTCAGCTCGTTCGACACCTACATGGCGCCGTACGTGCGGCTCGACGGCCTGACCTACGCGCAGGTGCTGCAGGGCGTCCAGGAGCTCGTCTACAACCTCAACGTGCCGTCCCGGTGGGGCACCCAGACGCCGTTCACCAACCTCACGTTCGACTGGACGTGCCCCGACGACCTGCGCGACGAGGTGCCGCTCGTCGCCGGCGAACCGTGCGAGTTCACCTACGGCGAGCTGCAGCGCGAGATGGACCTCATCAACCGGGCGTACATCGAGGTCATGACCGACGGCGACGCCTCGGGCCGGGTCTTCACGTTCCCGATCCCGACGTACAACGTCACCAAGGACTTCGACTGGCACTCCGAGAACGCCGACCGCCTGTTCGCGATGACCGCCAAGTACGGTCTGCCGTACTTCCAGAACTTCCTCAACTCCGAGCTCAACCCCGGCGACGTGCGCTCGATGTGCTGCCGCCTGCAGCTGGACCTGCGCGAGCTGCTCAAGCGCGGTAACGGGCTGTTCGGGTCGTCGGAGCAGACGGGCTCCATCGGCGTCGTGACCATCAACTGCGCCCGCCTCGGGTACCTCTACGACGACGAGCAGACGCTGCTCACGGAGATGGACCGCCTGATCGACCTGGCGTGCGCGTCGCTGGAGCTCAAGCGCACGCTCATCCAGCGGCTCATCGACGACGGGCTGTTCCCGTACACCCGGCGCTACCTCGGCACGCTCGAGAACCACTTCTCGACCATCGGCGTCAACGGCCTGCACGAGATGGTCCGCAACCTCACGGGCGACCGCTACGGGCTCGTCGACCACCGCGGCCACGCCCTCGTCGTCCGCGTCCTCGACCACGTGCGCGCCCGCATGGTCGAGCTGCAGGAGGCGACGGGCCACCTGTACAACCTGGAGGCCACGCCGGCCGAGGGCGCGACGTACCGGTTCGCCAAGGAGGACCTGCGCAGGTTCCCCGACATCCTGCAGGCCGGCACGCCGGACCACCCGTACTACACGAACTCCTCGCAGCTCCCGGTCGGGTACACCGACGACCCGTTCGACGCGCTGATCCGCCAGGACGAGCTGCAGACCAAGTACACCGGCGGCACGGTCCTGCACCTGTACATGGCCGAGCGCCTGTCCAGCCCCGACGCGTGCCGGACGCTGGTCCGCCGCGCGCTGTCGAGCTTCCGGTTGCCGTACCTCACCGTCACGCCGACGTTCTCGATCTGCCCGAGCCACGGCTACCTCGCCGGCGAGCACCCGACCTGCCCGACGTGCGCCGAGGCGTGCGAGGTGTGGACGCGGGTGATGGGGTACCACCGGCCGGTGAGCTCGTTCAACGTGGGTAAGCAGGGCGAGCACATCGAGCGGGTGCCCTTCCGGGAGCGCGCGGCCGCGCTGGTATGAGCGACCTGGCGATCGCCGGCCTGGTGCCGCTGTCGTCGTGCGACTGGCCGGGCCGCCTCGTCGCGACGGTCTTCCTGCAGGGCTGCCCATGGCGGTGCACGTACTGCCACAACGCGGCGATCCTCGACCCGCGCGTGCCGGGCACCGTGCCGTGGGCCGACGTCCTCGACCTCCTGGGGCGGCGGGTCGGGCTGCTCGACGGCCTGGTCTTCTCGGGCGGGGAGCCGACGAGGCAGGCCGGGCTGGTCGACGCCGCGCGCGACGTCCGCGCGGCGGGGTTCGGCGTCGGGCTGCACACGGCGGGCGCCTACCCGCGCCGGCTGGCCGCGGTGCTCCCGCACGTCGACTGGGTGGGGCTCGACATCAAGGCACCCGCAGGGCTCTATCGCGCGATCACCCGGGTCGGGGGGCCGACGACGAGCGCCGACGCGGCGTTCGCCTCGCTCCGGCTCGTGCTGGACGCGGGAGTCGCGGTGCAGGTCCGCACGACCGTCGACCCGACCGTGCTCGGCGCCGGCGACGTCGCGGCGCTGGGGTCGGTCCTGGCCGACCTGGGCGTCCGGGACCACGTCCTGCAGGAGGTCCGGCCGGACGGGACCACGGACGAGTACCGAGCAGCCCTGGAGAACTCACAGCGGTTGCCGGGGTAACCCGTCTTCGTCGTGGGCCCCCACTCTGTTATGAATGGCCCAGAGGGGAGCCGACCGTGGTGGATGTGCGTGTGACCAGCCGGGACGTCGGTCCTCGGACGGTCGTCGACGTCGAGGGCGAGATCGACGTGTCGTCCGCCGACGCCCTGCGCGACCAGCTCGCGGAGCTCCTCGACCGCGACCGCACGGACCTCGTCATCGACCTGCGCTCCGTCACGTTCATGGACTCGACCGGCCTCGGCGTGCTCGTCGGCACCCTGAAGAAGGTCCGGATCGCCGGCGGTCAGCTGCAGCTGGTCATCGACTCCGAGAAGCTGCTCAAGGTCTTCCGCATCACCGCGCTGCTGCAGGTGTTCACGGTCCACGAGACGGTCGAGGCTGCGCTCAGCGCCTGACGCCCACCCTGGCCGTCCGCGAGCAGACGGGTGACATTCGCCAGCGGTCTGGTTGCCGGCTGACGACCCGAGGGACACGCGCCCCGACTCGCTCTCCCAGGTCGCCCGTTCCCAGTTGTCTCGTCACTCACCGAGACGCCGGTCAGATCGCAACCGTCGGGCAACATGATCGACGCGTCGTGGTGCGATCTACGTCACATCTGCTGGCTAGACTCACCGGGTCGCGCAGCAACGGGGCTGCGGGGCAAGCGTGGTCAGGGGGCCTCGCTGATGTCCGAGGAGGATGCATGGTCGAGCTCGGGTCAACGAGCATCACGATCGTCAGTGTCATCGCGGCCGTTGCGGTCGCGTCCCTGCTCATCGCTGTCGTCCTGCGCCGCCAGGTGCTCGCGGCCGGTGAAGGGACCGAGTCCATGCGCGAGATCGCGCGCGCGGTCCAGGAAGGGGCAGCGGCGTACCTGAGCCGCCAGTTCCGCACCCTGGCCCTCTTCGCGGTCGTCGTCTGCGCCCTGCTGTTCCTGCTGCCGGGCGACAGCGGCGTCAAGGTCGGCCGGTCGATCTTCTTCCTGATCGGCGCCGGGTTCTCCGCGGCGATCGGGTACCTCGGCATGTGGTTGGCCACGCGGGCCAACGTCCGGGTGGCGGCCGCCGCGTCGCAGGAGGGTGGGCGTGCAGAGGGCGCGCGCATCGCATTCCGGACCGGCGGGTTCGTGGGCATGAGCGTCGTGGGCCTCGGCCTGCTCGGCGCCGCGTCCGTGGTTCTTATCTACAAGGCCGAGGCGCCGGCGGTGCTCGAGGGCTTCGGTTTCGGTGCGGCGCTGCTCGCCATGTTCATGCGCGTGGGCGGCGGCATCTTCACCAAGGCCGCCGACGTGGGCGCCGACCTCGTCGGCAAGGTCGAGCAGGGCATCCCGGAGGACGACCCGCGCAACGCCGCCACGATCGCGGACAACGTCGGCGACAACGTGGGTGACTGCGCCGGCATGGCCGCCGACCTGTTCGAGTCCTACGCGGTGACGCTCGTCGCGGCGCTCATCCTGGGCAAGGCCGCGTTCGGCGAGCAGGGTCTCGTCTTCCCGCTGATCGTCACGGCGATGGGCGCGCTCGTCGCGGTGCTCGGCGTGTTCATCACGCGGGTGCGCGGCGCGGAGAGCGGCCTCGCGGCCATCAACCGCGGCTTCTACATCTCGGCTCTGGTGGGCGTCGGCCTGTCGGCGATCGCGGCGTTCATCTACCTGCCGTCGACGTTCGCGGACTTCACGGGCGGCACCGCCGGCCTGGAGACGCACGCCGGCGACCCGCGCCTCATCGCTTCCGTGGCCGTGGCTATCGGCGTCGTCCTGGCCGGGATCATCCTCTGGGTCACCGGGTACTTCACGGGGACGACGAGCAAGCCGACGCTGCACGTCGCGCGCACCACCCTCACCGGCGCTGCCACGGTGGTCCTGTCGGGCATCGGGGTCGGCTTCGAGTCCGCCGTCTACACCGCGGGCATCATCGCCGCGGCGATCTGCGGCGTGTTCCTGCTGGCCGGCGGCTCGGTGGCGCTGTCTCTGTTCCTCATCGCGCTGGCGGGCTGCGGCCTGCTCACCACGGTCGGCGTCATCGTCGCCATGGACACCTTCGGGCCGGTGAGCGACAACGCGCAGGGCATCGCCGAGATGTCGGGCGACGTGACGCCGGAGGGCGCGCAGATCCTCACGGACCTGGACGCCGTCGGCAACACCACCAAGGCCGTCACCAAGGGCATCGCGATCGCGACGGCCGTCCTCGCGGCGACCGCGCTGTTCGGGTCGTACGCGGAGGCGGTCGCCCGGGCCCTGGCCACTGCGGGCGACGTGACGGGCGACATCACCGCCTCGATGCTGAACTACAGCATCATCAGCCCGGTCACCCTGGTCGGGGTGATCCTCGGCGGCGCGACGGTGTTCCTGTTCTCGGGCCTGGCCATCGACGCCGTGACCCGTGCCGCGGGCGCCATCGTGTTCGAGGTGCGTCGCCAGTTCCGCGAGCACCCCGGGATCATGACGTACGAGGAGCGGCCGGAGTACGGCAAGGTCGTCGACATCTGCACCCGTGACTCCCTGCGGGAGCTGGCGACGCCTGGGCTGCTCGCGGCGTTCGCACCCATCGCCGTCGGGTTCGGCCTCGGCGTGGGCCCGCTCGCCGGGTTCCTCGGCGGGGCCATCGCGACCGGCGTGCTCATGGCGGTCTTCCTGGCCAACTCGGGCGGCGCCTGGGACAACGCGAAGAAGATCGTCGAGGACGGCAACTTCGGTGGCAAGGGGTCCGACGCCCACGCGGCGGCGGTCATCGGCGACACCGTGGGCGACCCGTTCAAGGACACCGCCGGACCGGCCATCAACCCGCTGATCAAGGTGATGAACCTGGTGTCGTTGCTCATCGCGCCGGCCGTCGTGGCCGTCTCGGTGGGGACCGACGCCAACACCACGGTCCGAGTCACCATCGCCGTCGTCGCCGCGCTCATCGCGGGCGGCGCCGTCGTCATGTCTCGGTTTCGTGCGGCGCGAGCCGACCAGGACGACCTGACGCGCGAGGCCGAGAAGGCGCTCGCAGGCTGACGCTCACCGACGATGCCCCCGGCTCCGGCCGGGGGCATCGTCGTCTGTCCTGGCGGCGGAGCGGTCGACTCGCGGATCGTGGCGTGCGTGCCGCCGCTGTCTGTGGTGTGGTCGAGCTGACCCCGAGGAGGACTGATGCCCCACGCGCTCGTGCTCGCCGGCCATGGCCGGTACGAGGACCCGTGGCACGACGCCGCGGCGGTCTCGCACCGCGTGGCGTCGTTGCTCGCCGACGAGGGGATCGACACCACGATCCGCGGCACGATGCCGTCCGCGCTCGACGACGTCGACCCCGACCTGGTCGTCGTGGCCGCGGGTCGCGGGCGGCCCGACGTGGAGTTCGACGGTTCCGACGAGGACTGGGCGCCGTTCCACGCGCGGCTCGACGCGCTCGTGGCCGGCGGGGTCCCCGTGCTCGGGCTGCACCAGGCGACGAACACGTTCCTCGACTCGCCCACCTGGGGTTCCGTGCTGGGTGGTCGGTGGGTCGAGGGGACGTCGTGGCACCCGCCGCACGGGCACGCCTCGTTCCGGGTGGTCGACGCAGGACACCCCGTCACCTCCGGGCTGAGCTTCGTCGAGGCCGCCGACGAGCGGTACCTCTCGCTCGCCGTCTCGCCGGACGTGCACGTGCTCGTCGTCGCCGACCACGAGGGTGCCGCGCACCCGGTCGTCTGGGTCGCGCCTGGCCCCGCTCGGGTGGTCTACGACGCGCTGGGGCACGACGTCCGGTCCTACGACTCACCGTCCCGCGTCGACCTGTTCCGCCGCGAGGTCCGCTGGCTGCTGGGCCGCGAGTGAAGTCGAACGAGGAGCGCCGGTGACCACGAGCCCCGATGGCCCCCGCCTCCGGGTCATGACCTACAACATCAAGGGTCTGCACCTGTCCCGGCCCGACGCCGTCGCGGTGGTGCGTGCCGCGACGCCCGACGTGCTCGCCGTGCAGGAGCCGCCTCGCGGGGTGCTCGGACGGTGGCGGCTGGCCCGGTTCGGGCGTGCCGCCGGCCTGCGCGCGGTCGTCAACGGCCGCGGCGCGCGGACGACCRCCCTGCTGGTCGCGCCGGGGCGGCACGTGTCCGACGCCCGTGCGCTGCGACTGTCCTGGCGGCCCGGGACCACCCGGCGCGGCGTCTCGGTGGCGACCGTCGACGGCATCCGGTTCGTCGTCGTGCACCTCTCGCTCGTCCGCGACGAGCGCGCCGAGCACCTGTCCGACGTGCTCCGGGACCACGTCCCGACCGACCGAACAGTCGTCCTGGGCGACCTCAACGAGCTCCCCGACGGACCGGCGTGGGCCCGGCTCACCGGCGTGCTCGTCGACACCGCCCCTGCCGGCGGCCCCACGTTCCCCGCGGTCGAGCCGCACCAGCGCATCGACGCGATCCTGGTCACGCCGGACCTCACCTTCTCGGCACCGCGGGTCCTGGAGGGCCCGGAGGTCCTGGTCGGCAGCGACCACCGCCCCCTCGTCGTCGACCTGGCCCCCTGACGTAGCCGCAGCGTCCGCACATTCGAGCGTCCCGACAACCGAATGTGCGGACGTTGCCGGGCCCTGTGCCGGACGTCCGCACTTTCGAGCGTCCCGACGGCCGAATGCGCGGACGTTGCCGGATCCTGTGCCGGACGTCCGCACATTCGAGCGTCCCGACGGCCGAACGTGCGGACGTTGCCGTTGGTGGTGGGGCCAGGGCGGGGATGATGGCTGCGTGGCTCATGACTCCGCGCCCGGCGCGCCCCAGCCCGATGCGGCGCTCGTCGCGGCGCTCCGCGACGACCTGACGACGAGCGGGTACGGCGTCGTCGGCGTCGAGGAGGTGCTCGGGGCGGTCGCMGCGGACGCCCTCCACCGCGAGGAGCCCGTGCCGGCGCTGCGCGCGACCGCCGCGGCTGCCGACGACGTCGTCGCGGGACTGATCCGCACGTTCCTGCTGGGGGAGACGACCCCGCGCGCGACGCTCGAGCGAGCACTGCCGACGCTCACCGTGGCCGGCGCCGCGCGGCTGGGCCTGGTCGAGGTCGACGGCGACGAGGTCCGCGCGCGGGTAGACCTGCGCCCCTACACCGCGGTCGACGGCGGCGGGGAGGTCGACTGGTGGATCGCGTCCGACCTGGGCGAGCTGGCCACCGGGACCGCGCTGCGGACCGACCACGTGCTCGGCGTCGGCGGGGCGTCCACCACGTTGGCGCAGGTCACGGTCCGCGACGAGCGGGACCTCGTGCTCGACCTGGGCACCGGCTGCGGGATCCAGGCGCTGCACGCCTCGCGGCACTCGCGGCGGGTGGTCGGCACCGACATCTCCCGGCGGGCGCTCGGGTTCGCGCGGTTCAACGCGGAGCTCGCCGGCCTGGACGGGTTCCGCCTCGAGCTGCGCGAGGGGTCGATGCTGGAGCCGGTCGCGCAGGAGCGGTTCGACCTCGTGGTCAGCAACCCGCCGTTCGTCATCACGCCGCGCACGCCGGGCATGCCGTCGTACGAGTACCGCGACGGCGGCCGTTCCGGGGACGCGATCGTGCAGGAGCTGGTCGAAGGCGTCGGGGCGGTGCTGGCGCCGGGCGGCGTCGCGCAGCTGCTGGGCAACTGGGAGGTGCGCCGCGGCGAGGAGTGGCACGAGCGGGTGGGCTCGTGGCTCGACGCCAGCGGGCTGGATGGCTGGGTGGTCCAGCGCGAGCTGCAGGACCCCGCGCAGTACGCCGAGACGTGGATCCGCGACGGCGGCACGACTCCCGACCGGGACCGGGCGGCCTGGGCGGCGCGCTATGGCGCGTGGCTCGACGACTTCGCGTCGCGGGACGTCGAGGGGATCGGGTTCGGCGTCGTGACCCTCCGCAAACCTGTCGGTGAGCCCTCGCTGCGGCGGCTCGAGGAGGTCACCGGCACCGTCCGGCAGCCGCTCGGCCCCGCGATCGCGGCGTCGCTGGCCGCTCACGACTGGCTCTCGATGTCCGACGACGACCTCACTGGTCAGCGCCTCGTCGTGGCCCCTGACGTCACCGAGGAGCGGTACCTCACGCCCGGTGACCCGGACCCCCAGGTCGTGCTGCTGCGCCAGGGCGGCGGCTTCGGCCGCGCGGTCCAGGCCGGCACCGCGCTCGCGGGGTTCGTCGGAGTCTGCGACGGCGAGCTGACCGTCGGCCAGATCGTCAACGCCCTCGGCGCCCTGCTCGAGGTCGGCGCCGACGCCGTCGGGGCCGACGTCCTCCCGTCGGCCCGCGGCCTGGTCCGCGACGGTCTCCTGCTCCCCGCGGACTAGCACCCCAGCAACGTCCGAGCAGATGGAGGCCAGGCCCCACCGTTCCTCGGACGCAACGGGGCGGTGAATGCGCAACGTCCGAGCAGATGCATGTCAGGACCCACATCTGCTCGGACGTTGGAAGCGAGATCAGCGGAGCTCGAGCACGCGGGTGCGCTACTCACAGGTCGGCCACAGGCCGGTGCTAAGGCCGACCCAGCGCGCGTCCCTACGTTCGGCCCAGGTCAGACGACCGGGTCGACGTGAGGGAGAACATGCAGCACGTGTGGAGGCGGACAACGCCGCTGACGAGGACGGTCTCAGCCGCGGTCCTCGTCGGCCTCGTCGCCGCGGGAATCTGGTGGTTCGGGATCAGGGACGCGTCGGCGGCGTCGGCCGCGCCCGTGACGCGCACCGTCGCGGCGAGCGTGACGACGATGCAGAAGTCGGTCAGCGGCAGCGGCACGCTGACCCCGTCGGTGCAGCAGGACGTGAGCTTCGACGTGAGCGGCACCGTCACCGCGGTGCCGGTGGCCGTCGGGCAGACCGTGACGGCCGGGCAGACGCTCGCGACGGTGGACACCCTGCAGCTCAACGCCGACCTGCTCCAGGCCAAGGCCACCCTGGCCAGCGCGCAGGCCAAGCTGTCGGACGCGGCGGGCACCGCGCAGATCGCGGCCGCCCAGGCGCAGGTCGACGTGGCCCAGTCCGGGGTCGACACCGCGCAGACCGCGATGGACGGCGCGACGTTGACCGCGCCCGTCGCCGGCCTGCTCACCGCCGTCAACCTCGAGGTCGGCGATGCCGTCAGCGGGGGTAGCAGCAGCGGTCCGAGCACCGGCGGCGGCAGCGACACGACCACCGCGCAGTTCACCATCGTCGGCACCGACGCGTGGGAGGTCGACGTCACGGTGAGCGACGCGGACGTCGCGCTCATCGCGGTGGGCGACCAGGCCGAGGTCACGCTCGACGGTGCGACCGACCCGGTGTTCGGCACCATCAGCGAGATCGGCCTGTTGTCCACGAGCGACTCCGGCGTCGCGGCCTACCCCGTGACCGTCGCGGTCACCGGCGACCAGGAGGGCCTGCACGACGGCGTCTCCGCGGACGTCGAGCTGGTCTACGAGCGCCGCACCGACGTGCTCACCGTGCCGAGCCTCGCGGTCACCACCGCGACCGACGGCACCGCGACCGTCAAGCAGGTGGACGCGGACGGGAAGACCGCCGAGGTCACCGTCACCACGGGGGAGACGTCGGGCAACCTCACCGAGATCACCGACGGCCTGGCCGAGGGCGACGAGGTCGTGCTGGCCACCTTCACCCCGGGCCAGGGCGGCACGGGTCGGCAGAACCAGAACCAGCAGCAGGGCGGGCAGTTCCCCGACGGCGCGTTCCCGGGCGGACCGCAGGTCCAGCAGGGCGGCCAGACGAATGGCTGAGCTGACGTTGCCGTACTTCGAGGCGGCGCCCGAGTCGAGCGGCACCGAGCCGGTCATCGACCTCGTCGGCGTCCGCAAGACCTACACCTCGGGCACCATCGAGTTCGAGGCGCTGCGCGGCATCGACCTGCGGATCGAGCAGGGCGAGTACGTGGCGGTCATGGGGCCGTCGGGGTCGGGCAAGTCGACGCTCATGAACATCCTCGGCTGCCTGGACACGCTCTCCAGCGGCACCTACCGCCTGGCCGGCGAGGACGTGGGGGAGCTCGACGAGATCGACCTCGCGGACATCCGGAACCGTCAGATCGGCTTCGTGTTCCAGCAGTTCAACCTGCTGCCGTCGCTCTCGGCCTGGCGGAACGTCGAGCTCCCGCTGGTCTACGGGCGGGTGCCGGCGGCGTCCCGCAGGGAACGGGCCGCGACCGCGCTCGAGCGCGTCGGGCTGGGCGACCGGCTGGACAACCGCCCGGGCGAGCTGTCCGGCGGGCAGCAGCAGCGCGTCGCGGTCGCGCGCGCCCTCGTCGGCGAACCAGCCCTGCTCCTGGCCGACGAGCCCACGGGCAACCTCGACTCGACGTCCACCAGCGATGTCCTGCAGCTCTTCGACGAGCTGCACGGGCAGGGCCGCACGATCGTCCTCATCACGCACGAGGCCGATGTCGCCGAGCGCGCGCAGCGGGTGGTCCGCGTCCACGACGGGCTCATCGTCGGGGGTGCCGCATGACCTGGACCGAGACCCTGCGCACCGGATGGTCGGCGGTGACCTCGCACGCGATGCGGTCGATCCTCACCGTGCTGGGCATCCTCATCGGCATCGCCGCGGTCATCCTCACCGTCGGGCTCGGACTCGGCACGCAGAAGGACGTCAGCGAGCAGATCAGCCAGCTGGGCAGCAACCTGCTCATCGTCAAGCCGGGCAGCAGCACCAGCACGTCAGGCGTCCGCGGTGGCTTCGGTTCGCGGACGACACTGACGACGGCCGACGCCGCGGCGCTCGACTCGTCGGTCAACGCGCCCGACATCGGCAAGGTCGCCGCCGAGAAGACGACGTCCACCTCGCTCGAGGCGAACGACACCAACTGGACCACCAGCGTCACCGGCACCAGCGCGGACTGGCCCGACGTCCGCGGCCGCACGCTCGCCACCGGGGCGTTCTTCACGGCCGACGACGAGGCGTCCCGCGCGGACGTGGTCGTGCTCGGACCGGAGACCGCCGAGGAGCTGTTCGGCTCCACGCGGGTGGTCGGCCAGACGGTCAGCATCGGCGACACCGACCTGCGGATCGTCGGCGTGCTGGCGGCCCAGGGCGCCAGCGGCGACAGCGACCTCGACGACGTCGCGGTCATCCCGATGTCGACGGCGGCGGACACGCTCGTCGGCGGGCAGGACCGCAACGCGGTGTCGACGATCTATGTGCAGGCGGCCGCGACCGACCAGCTCAACGCCGCGTACCAGGAGGCCGAGGCGCTGCTGCTCAACCTGCACGGCATCACCGACGCCGACGGGGCCGACTTCACCATCAACAGCCAGGACGCCCTCGTCTCGACGGCGACCGCTGTCTACAAGACGCTGACCGTCCTGCTCACCGGTATCGCGGCTCTGTCCCTGCTGGTCGGGGGCATCGGGGTCATGAACATCATGCTCGTCTCCGTCACGGAGCGGACGCGCGAGATCGGGCTGCGCAAGGCGCTCGGTGCCCCGCCGTGGGCCATCCGCCGGCAGTTCCTGGTCGAGGCCACGGTGCTCGGACTGGCCGGTGGCGTGCTCGGCGCGGCGCTCGGGATCATCGCCGCCCAGGTCCTGCCCGGACTGCTCGGCTCGTCGGTCGTCGTGTCCGGCGCCGCGGTCGCGGGCTCGGTCGTGATCGCGATGGGCATCGGCCTGGTGTTCGGCGTCTACCCCGCCACGCGCGCCGCGCGCCTGGCCCCCATCGACGCGCTGCGCGCGGAGTAAAACCCCTCTCAGCAAGGAGTCTTCCCATGTCTCGTCCCACGCGACACCGCGCCCTCGTGGTGCTCCCGGCGCTCGCTGCGGCCACCGTCCTCGTGCTCGCCGGCTGCTCCGGCGGCTCCGACACGCCGGCGGCTGCGGCCGCTGCCCCCAGCGGCGACTCGACCGCCGGCGCCCAGCAGGACGACCCGCAGCGCTCCGGCCCCGGCGGCGGTACCTCCGGCGAGATCGCGTCCGTCACCGGCACGGTCATGCAGGTCCGCTCCACGGACGCGCAGACCGCGGTGAGCTGGACCGACGACACGACGTTCACGGCGTCCGTCGCGGGCGCGCTGTCCGACGTCACCGTCGGCTCGTGCGTGGTCGCGGTGTCGACGGCCACCACGGACGACTCCACGGACGCGACGGCCCCGCTCGCCGCCACGACCATCCAGCTGACCACGGCCGCCGACGACGGCACGTGCGCCGGTGGCTTCGGTGGCGGGGGCGGCTTCGGCGGCGGTGGCGACCGTCCCGACGGCGCCCCGACCGACCTGCCCAGCATGCCTGCCGGTGACCGACCGTCCGGGGCCCCGTCCGGCGCACCCGGCGGCATGCGGGGCTTCAACGGCATCGCCGGCGGCAAGGTCACCGCGGTCGACGGCGGCACCCTGACCGTCGAGGTCACCGGCCAGGACGACGCCACGACCTCCCGGACCGTCGCGGTCACCGACGCCACGACCTACACGAAGGCCGTGCCGGCCGACGCCACCGCGATAGTCGTCGGGCAGTGCGCCAGCGCGCGCGGCCAGGCCGACGACAGCGGCAAGGTGACCGCGACCAGCATCACCGTCTCCGCGCCGACCGACGGCGAGTGCAGCACCGGGTTCGCGGGCCGCGGTTTCCCGGGCGGACAGGGTGGCTCCGACACGAGCACGGACCAGCAGGGCGGCACCGATGCCTGACCGCGCAGCGCGCCCGTCCGTCGCGCTCCGGCGGCGAGCCCGTCGTCGCCGCGTCGTCGCCCTCACCGCGGCCGGCGCCGTGGTCCTCGTGGCCGCGGGCGGCGGCGTCGCCCTGGCCCTCGGCGGTCCCGACGACGGCCGCTACCGCACCGTGACCGCCGAGAAGGCGAACGTCGAGCAGATCGTGGACTCCGTCGGGACCATCGCGTCGGCCAGCCGCCGCGACGCCGCGTTCTCGGTCGACGGCACGGTCGCCACGGTGACCGTGTCCGTCGGGCAGGTCGTTGCGGCCGGTGACGTGCTCGCGACGCTCGACACCGACGCGCTGCAGGAGGCCGTCGACAAGGCGCAGGCGGACCTGGCCGACGCGCAGCAGCAGCTGAGCGACGACCTGGACTCGCAGACGGCGTCGTCCTCGAGCTCGTCCTCCTCCAGCTCGTCGAGCTCCGCGTCCTCGTCGTCGACGTCGTCGTCGACACCGTCGTCCTCCGCGACGCCGTCGTCGACACCGACGGCGTCGACCGAGAACCCGAGCACGGGCGGCGACACCCGTGGCGGCGGCGACTCCACGGACCCGGCGGTCGCCGCGGCGATGGCCGACGTGCAGAAGGCGCAGCAGGCGCTGCTCGACCAGTACCAGGTGACGGCCGGCGCGCTGGCGACCAGCGGTGCGAGCGTCACGGCGTCGCAGGCGTCGTGCGCGGCGTTCCTCGCGGTCGTCGGGACGGACGTCACCGGCGACGGCGGCGCGGACGGGTCCGACGACGGCTCCGGCGACGCCACGCCGACGCCCGATCCGTCCTCGACCGCGGAGGCGACGACGGACGGCACGTCCACCGACGACGCCCCCGCCCCGGACACCTCGGCCGTCGACCAGGCGCTCGCCGACTGCCAGGCCGCGCTCTCCGGCGCTCTCGACGCGCAGACGGCCACCGACGCGGAGCAGCAGGAGCTCATGACGCTGGCCACGGCCCTCGACGACGCCGTGGCGGCGCTGCAGACGGCGATCGCCTCGTCGGGCGCGAGCTCGTCGACCGCCGCGCAGCCGTCGACCAGCCCGACGACCTCGACCCCGACGCAGTCGTCGACCACGCCGTCGTCAACGTCCGCATCGTCGACCAGCACCCCGTCGACGAGCACCCCGTCGACGAGCACCCCGTCGACCAGCACCCCGTCCACCGCCAGCTCGCCGTCCGGCGGCTCGACCACGACCGTGGCGTCGGCGGCGACGATCCTGGCCGACCAGGCCGCGATCGACCTGCACGAGGCGAACGTCGCGCTGGCGCAGAGCCGGCTCCCGTTCTCCACGCTGACCAGCCCGATCGCGGGCACGGTCGCGGCGGTCTCGCTCGCCGTGGGCGACTCGGTCACCGCGTCGTCGACCACCGCGGTGGTCACGGTCCTCGGCCCCGACGGCTACACGGTCACCACGAGCGTCCCGCTGACCAAGATCGACATCGTCACGGTCGGCCAGAGCGCCCAGGTGACCACGCCGAGCACGGACGCCAAGCTCACCGGCACGGTCAGCAGCATCGGGATCCTCGACACGTCGACCACGGCGGACCCGGCCTACAGCGTCGAGCTGGCCCTCGACCCGACGGACGCGACGCTCTACGACGGGGCCTCGGCGCAGGTCCACCTCTCGGTCGCGGGCGCCGACCAGGTGCTCACGGTCCCGACGTCGGCGGTCCACGTCGACGGCGCGACGGCCACTGTCCAGGTCCTGCAGGACGGCAGCCCGACCGACGTCACCGTCACCCGCGGCGCGGTCGGCGCGGAGCGGACCGAGATCACCGACGGCCTCGCCGCCGGCGACCGGGTGGTCCTCGCGGACAACGACGAGGCCATCGTGTCCAGCACGTCGACCACCAACCAGGGCCTGTCCGGCCTGGGCGGCGACTCGAGCGACCAGGGCGGCCCGCCGCAGTTCGGGTTCGACGGCGGCGGCCAGGGCGGACCCCCGGCGGGCTTCTCGGGGGGCGGTGCCACCAACGGCGGCTGAGCGCAGACGCGTGAACGGGTGCCCTCGGCCCCGTCCGTCGTCGGCGCCGCGGCCGCGTCGGTAGGCTCGCGGCGTCGCCCTTCGGCGGCACGGACGGAGGGACGACGATGACCGACGAGGCCACCGACGGCAGGCCGCAGGTCGCGGTGCTGGGCGGCGGGGTGATGGGCGAGACCCTGCTCAGCGCGTTGCTGACCGCGGGATGGGCGCCCGAGCAGGTCGAGGTCACCGAGCGGTACGTGCCGCGGGCCGACGAGCTCGCCGGCCGCTACGGCGTGCGCACCGGCGCGTCGAACGCCGACGCCGCCGCCCGCGCCGACGTCGTGCTCCTCGCGGTCAAGCCGAACGTCGTCGCGTCGGTGCTCGACGAGGTCAAGCAGGCCCTGCGCGGCGGTGAGCTCGTCGTGAGCGTGGCCGCCGGGCTGCCGATCTCGAGCTACGAGAAGCGACTCAACCCCGGCCAGCCCGTCGTCCGCATCATGCCGAACACGCCGGCCGTCGTCGGCAAGGGCGCGAGCGCCATCGCCCCCGGCACGCACGCGAGCGAGGGCCACCTCGTGCTCGTCGAGAAGATGCTCGCCGCCACCGGCCTCGTGGTCCGCGTGGCGGAAAAGGACCTCGACGCGGTAACCGCGATCTCCGGGTCGGGGCCGGCGTACGCGTTCTACCTGATCGACGCGATGGCCGAGGCGGGCGTGCTGCTCGGACTGAGCCGGGACCTGGCGACCAAGCTGGCCGTGGCCACCGTCGAGGGCTCTGCGGCGCTCGCCGCCCAGTCCGGTGACCACCCCGTGATCCTGCGGGAACGGGTGTCGTCGCCGGGCGGCACCACGGTCGCCGCCGTTCAGGTGCTCGACGCGCACGGGGTCCGCGCCGGGTTCGTCGCCGCCGCGCAGGCCGCGCGCGACCGCTCGCGCGAGCTCGGCCAGCAGTACTGATGAGCAACCGATGAACGGGATGGTGCGTCCGCCGGCGATGAGCGACGTCGCCGCGCTCGCCGGCGTCTCCCACCAGACCGTCTCCCGCGTGCTCAACGACCACCCGAGCGTGCGGCCGGAGACCCGCGACCGCGTCAACCACGCCATCGCGGCCCTCGGCTACCGCCGCAACAGCGCCGCCCGCGCCCTGGTGACCCGGCGGTCCGGCACGCTCGGCGTGGTCACCCCGGCCACCGCGCTCTACGGCCCCACCAGCACGCTGGTCGGGCTCGAGGAGGCCGCACGGGTGGTCGGCTGGTTCGTCTCGGTGGCCACGATCAGGCAGTTCGACGCGGACAGCATGCACACCGCGGTCGAGCACTTCCTGGGGCAGGGCGTCGACGGCATCGCGATCATCGCGCCGACGACGGAGGTCGCGCAGGCCATCGCCGCGATCGCGTCCCCCGTGCCGGTCGTGCTCATCTCGTCGGCGTCCGACGTCCCGTCGGAGGCGCACCTGCACGCCGTCGGGGTCGACCAACGGCACGGCGCGCGCCTGGCCACGCAGCACCTGCTCGACCAGGGTTTCCCCGAGGTGGTCCACGTGGCCGGGCCGCAGGACTGGTTCGACGCCCAGGACCGCCTCGCCGGTTGGCGGGAGGTGTCCGGACCCGGCGCCCCCGAGCACATCGAGGCCGGCTGGGACGCCGCCGACGGCTACGAGCTCGGGCTGCGCATGGCCGACGAAGGGCTGCCGCGCGCGATCTTTGCGGCCAACGACCAGCTCGCGCTCGGCCTGCTGCACGCGTTCTGGGAGAGGGGCGTCCGGGTGCCCCACGACGTGGCCGTCGTCGGGTTCGACGACGAGGTCGGGGCTGCGCACTACACGCCGCCGTTGACCACCGTGCGGCAGGACTTCGGGGCGCTCGGGCGGCTCGCGGTCGCCTCGCTGCAGGCCGCGTTCGCGGGCGAGGACGTCGAGCGCCAGCAGATCCCCGCGGAGCTGGTGGTGCGCGCGAGCTCGCTGGGTCGACCGTGACGCGCGACGACCGACAGATGTCGTCGATCTCGTTCCCTGCTGCCAGTGGCCAGAATCCGGGATGTTAGCGCTAACATGTCTCACGGCCGCCGGCGTCCGCCGCGGTCCGCGATGCAGGAACGGAGCCGCGTGATGACGGTCGATCCCCACGATGCCGACCCCCGGGCGGCCATCGCGAGCGGGCGGACGAGCCTTGGCATCGAGCTGGGCTCCACCCGAATCAAGGCCGTCCTGATCGGCCCGGACCACGCGCCGCTCGCGAGCGGAAGCCACGACTGGGAGAACCAGTTCGTCGACCGGGTGTGGACCTACTCGCTGGACGCGGTCTGGTCGGGGCTGCAGGCGGCGGTCGCCGCCCTGCTGGACGACGCCGAGCGGCAGCACGGCGTGCGACCCACGAACCTGCAGGCCATCGGCATCTCGGCGATGATGCACGGCTACCTCGCCTTCGACGAGGCGGACGAGCTCCTGGTCCCCTTCCGCACCTGGCGCAACACCAGCACCGGCCCGGCCGCCGCCGAGCTGACCGAGCTGTTCGGCTACAACATCCCGCTGCGCTGGTCCATAGCGCACCTGCGCCAGGCGACGATCGACGCCGAGCCGCACGTCGCGCAGATCCGCACGATCACCACGCTCGCCGGCTACGTGCATTGGCGGCTGACCGGCCGCAAGGTGCTGGGCATCGGCGACGCGTCGGGCCTGTTCCCGATCGACACGACGACCAAGACCTACGACGCGACGATGCTGGCCGCGTACCCCGGCCCGAGCATCGAGGCCCTGCTCCCCGAGGTCCTGCTCGCGGGCCAGGACGCCGGCGCGCTGACCGAGGCCGGCGCCGCGCTGCTCGATCCCACGGGCACCCTGCAGGCGGGCATCCCGCTGTGCCCGCCCGAGGGTGACGCGGGCACCGGCATGGTCGCCACCAACGCGGTCGCGCCGCGGACGGGCAACGTCAGTGTCGGCACGAGCATCTTCGCGATGGTCGTGCTGGAGCAGCCCCTCGCCACCGTCCACGACGAGCTCGACCTGGTGACCACGCCCGCCGGCGACCTGGTCGCGATGGTGCACTGCAACAACGGCGCCAGCGAGCTCGGCGCGTGGGCCGAGGTGTTCGGGCAGTTCGCCACGGCCCTGGGTGCCACCGCCAGCCCGGACGAGGTCTTCGGCACGATGCTGCGCGCGGCCCTGACCGGCGACGCCGACGGCGGCGGGCTGCTGGCCTACAACTACCTGTCCGGCGAGCCGATCACGGGCCTGGACGAGGGGCGGCCGCTGTTCGTCCGCACCCCCGACAGCCGGCTGACGCTCGCCAACTTCGCGCGCACGCAGGTCTACAGCGCGTTCGGCACGCTCAGCATCGGAATGCGCGTCCTGGCCGACGAGGGCGTCGAGCTCGACTCGATGTACGCGCACGGCGGCCTGTTCCGGACCGAGGGGGTCGCGCAGCGGCTGCTGGCCGCGGCCATCGGCGCCCCGGTGACCGTCGGGCAGTCGGCGGGCGAGGGCGGGGCGTGGGGCATCGCGGTGCTCGCCGCCTACCTGGGCGCGGCGTCCGAGCAGGACCTGAGCACGTACCTGACCGAACGGGTCTTCGGTGCCGCCGAGTCGGTGACCGTCGCGCCCGACGACGACGACCTGCGTGGCTTCGACGCCTACCTCGCGCGCTACAGCGCCGGGCTGGCCGTCGAGCGGGCCGCGGTGGAGGCGCTGTGAGCATCGAGAACGAGATCGCCCGGACCCGCGAGGTCGTGGCGCGGCTGCACGCGGAGCTCCCGCGCTGGGAGCTCGTCGTGTGGACGGCGGGCAACGTCTCGCAGCGCGTCGTCGTCGGCACGGCCCCCGGACCCGACGACCTGTTCGTCATCAAGCCCTCGGGCGTCACCTACGACGAGCTCACGCCGGAGTCCATGGTCGTCTGTGACCTGGACGGCAACCTCGTCGACGGGACCCGCGCGCCCTCCAGCGACACAGCGGCGCACGCCTACGTCTACCGGCACATGCCCGACGTCGGCGGCGTCGTGCACACCCACTCCACCTACGCGACGGCCTGGGCCGCCCGCGGCGAACCGGTGCCGTGCGTGCTGACGATGATGGCCGACGAGTTCGGCGGCGACGTCCCGATCGGCCCGTTCGCGCTCATCGGCGACGACTCGATCGGTCGCGGCATCGTCGAGACCCTGCGCGACTCCCGCAGCCCCGCGGTCCTCATGCGCAACCACGGCCCGTTCACGATCGGCCGTGACGCCAAGGCCGCCGTGAAGGCCGCCGTGATGGTCGAGGAGGTCGCGCGCACGGTGCACATCGCCCGTCAGCTGGGCGACACCGTGCCCATCGCGCAGTCCGACATCGATTCCCTGTACGCGCGTTACCAGCACGTCTACGGCCAGCAGCCCACCCACACCACGGAGACCGAGTCATGACCAAGCCCTACGCCGACCGCGAGATCTGGTTCCTCACCGGGAGCCAGGGACTGTACGGCGAGGAGACGCTGCGCCAGGTCGCCACGCAGTCGCAGGAGATCGCGCGGGTCCTCGGCGACGCCCTGCCGGCGAAGCTGGTCTGGAAGCCGGTCCTCACCGACTCCGACGCCATCCGCCGCGCGGCCCTCGAGGCCAACGCCGACGACGCCGTCATCGGCGTGATCGTGTGGATGCACACGTTCTCGCCGGCCAAGATGTGGATCTCCGGCCTCGACGCGCTGCGCACCCCGCTGCTGCACCTGCACACGCAGGCGAACGTCGAGCTGCCGTGGGACACCATCGACTTCGACTTCATGAACCTCAACCAGGCCGCGCACGGCGACCGCGAGTTCGGGTACATCGCGACCCGGCTCGGGGCGGCGCGCAAGACGGTCGCGGGGCACGTGTCCAACCCGGCCGTGACCGCGTCGATCGACACCTGGGTCCGCGCGTGCGCGGGCTGGGCGGCGACGCACGAGCTGAAGCTGGCGCGGTTCGGCGACAACATGCGCAACGTCGCGGTCACCGAGGGCGACAAGACCGAGGCCGAGCTGCGGTTCGGCGTCTCGGTGAACACGTGGGGCGTGAACGACCTGGTCGCCGCGGTGGCCGCGGTGGCCGACGCCGACGTCGACGCGCTCGTCGCGGAGTACGAGGACCTGTACGACGTGGTCCCGGAGCTGCGCGCCGGCGGCGACCGCCACGAGTCCCTGCGCTACGGCGCCCGGCAGGAGATCGCCCTGCGGACCCTGCTCGAGTCGCTGGGTGCCAAGGCCTTCACGACGAACTTCGAGGACCTCGGCGACCTGCGCCAGCTGCCCGGCCTCGCCGTCCAGCGGCTCATGGCCGACGGGTACGGCTTCGGCGCCGAGGGCGACTGGAAGACCGCGATCTTGGTCCACGCCGCCAAGGTGATGGGCGCCGGCCTGCCCGGCGGCGCTTCGCTCATGGAGGACTACACCTACGACCTCACGCCCGGCTCGGAGCGGATCCTCGGCGCGCACATGCTCGAGATCTGCCCCAGCCTGACGACCTCGAAGCCGACGCTCGAGATCCACCCCCTCGGCATCGGCGGCAAGGAGGACCCGGTCCGCCTGGTCTTCAACGCCGACCCCGGCGTGGGCGTCGTCGTCTCGATGGCCGACATGCGCGACCGCTTCCGGCTCACCGCCAACGTGGTCGACGTCGTCCCGCCGACCGCCGACCTGCCGCACCTGCCGGTCGCCCGCGCGGTGTGGGAGCCGCGCCCCGACTTCCGCACGTCCGCCGAGGCCTGGCTGACCGCCGGGGGAGCGCACCACACCGTGCTCACCACGGCCGTCGGGGTCGAGGCGTTCGAGGACTTCGCCGAGATCGCCCGCACCGAGCTGCTGGTCATCGACGAGGACACCACGCGCCGCGGCTTCCGCGACCAGGTCCGCTGGAACCAGGTCTACTTCCGGCTCGCGCAGGGCTTCTGACCCGACGCCGGAGGAGTCGTCGGCGGCTCCGTACCCTGGTGCCATGTCCTCCATCCACGCGTCCGACGACGTCCCGGTTCCGGGACGTCGTCGGGGCCGTCGGCCGGCGGGCGAGGACACCCGCGGCACCATCCTGGCGGCGGCGCGCGACGAGTTCGCGGAGCGGGGCTACGACGGCGCGAGCGTGCGCTCGGTGGCTCGTCGCGCGGACGTCGACCCTGCGCTGGTGCGGCACTACTTCCGCGACAAGTCGGAGCTGTTCGCGGCCGGCATGATCCCCGCCGGCGCCGACCCGGCCGTGATCGTCGGGGGCATCACGGCCGGCGGCGTGGACGGTCTCGGGGCGCGCCTGCTCACCGCCGTCCTGGGGGTGTGGGAGGCCGACGGCGGGGTCGCGTTCCGGGTGGCGTTCGCKGGGATGTCCTCCGGCGAGGTGCAGGCGGAGGCGCTCATGGGGTACGTCGCGCGGGAGGTGTTCGGGCAGGTCGCGCGGATCCTGCCGCCGCCGGATCAACAGCTGCGTGTCTCGCTCGTCGCGTCGCAGGTGGCCGGGGTCCTGCTCGCACGCCACGTCATGCGGCTGGAGCCGCTGGCGTCGATGCCGGTCGAGGAGGTCGTCGTCCTCGTCGGCCCCGTCGTGCAGCGCTACCTGACGGGACCTCTCCGCGCGGTCTGAGGGCCGGTCAGCCCGGCTGCCGGGCCACGGCGACCGCCCATGCGACCAGCGGCACCTGCAGGGGCAGCCGCGCCCACGCCACGACGGGCTTGCCCGTCCACGACCTGGCATCAGGCCGGGAGCGGACGGCCATCGTCACGTTGCCCGGGAACACGCCGACCAGCAGCGCGGCCGACGCGAGACCGCCGAGCCGCCGGGTGGCGGGGACGGCGAGGGCCRCCGCGCACGCCAGCTCCGCGACCMCGCTGCCGAGCACCCAGGGGTCGGGGTTCCCGAGGCTCCGGGGGATGAGCGGGCGGAAGATGCCCGGCCGGCGCAGGTGCAGGGCGCCCGACGTGCCCAGCACGGCGGCGAGCGCGAGGGCGGGCAGGTGGCGACGGGCGAGGGGGAACGGCACGCGTCACGGTAACCGCTGTCGGCGCCCGTCGGTACGGTGCAAGGCATGGACACCGTCGCGCTGTCGCCCGCGCACTACGCCGAGGTGATCGGGCAGGAGTCGGCCCGCGCGGCCGACGCGCTCGACCGTGCACCCGCGTCCGCGCCGGTGCCGTCGTGCGGGGACTGGGACGCCGCCGACCTCGCCTTCCACCTGGCCGAGGTGCAGGACTTCTGGTCGCAGGTCGTCGCGCACGCCCCGGCCGGTCCCGACGACGCCGAGGACACGGAGCGCCGGCCCGACGACGAGCTCGTCGCGTTCCTGCGGTCCCGGACCGACGCGTTGCTCAGCGCCTTGCGGTCGCACCATCCGGACGAGCCGTGCTGGTCGTGGTCGTCGACGGGCGGGACGGTCGAGTGGGTCTACCGCCGGCAGGCGCACGAGGCGCTGGTGCACCGGGTGGACGCGGAGCAGGCGGCCGGGCTGCCCGTGACTGATCCGGGGGTCGTCCTGGCGGGCGACGGCGTGGACGAGATGCTGGCCGTCATGGTCAGCGGCCTGCCGGAGTGGGCCGGCTTCACCGCCGACGGTGCGCGCGTCCGGCTGCGGGCGAGTGACGCGGAGCGCGAGTGGGTGGTCGCGTTCGGCCGGTTCCACGGCACGTCGCCGACCACGGGCACCACCTACGACGAGGACTGCGCCGAGCTCGTGGGCGGCGCACCGTGGGAGGGCGAGGACGACGACGTCAGCGCGACGGTCTCGGGCCGGGCGTGGGATCTCGAGCTCTGGCTCTGGGGCCGCGGCCCGCTGGAGACGCTGGAGCTCGAGGGCGACCCGGCGGCGGTGGAGCGGCTCCGTACGGTGATCGTCGGGTCGACGCAGTAGCGCGGCTTGATCCTTGCGTCCGCACGCCGGGAGGAGCACAATTCCTCGCATGGGGAATAACGGTGCGGCGATCGAGATCACCGGCCTGCGCGTGGTGCGCGGCGGCACCGCGGTCATCGAGGCGCTCGACCTCACGGTGCCGGTGGGCCAGGTGGTCGGGCTCCTCGGACCGAGCGGCAGCGGCAAGACGACGCTCATGCGCGCGATCGTGGGCGCGCAGATCGTGGCCGGCGGCACGGTGACGGTGCTGGGGCTCCCCGCGGGGTCCGCCCCGCTGCGGCGGCGGATCGGGTACGTCACCCAGGCGCCGAGCGTGTACGCCGATCTCACTGTCGCGGAGAACCTGCGGTACGCGGCGTCGATCCTCGGGGTCGACGCGGCGGGGATCCGGCGGGCGCTCACCGACGTCGACCTCGTCGCGCACGCCGGCCAGTCCATCGGCACCCTGTCCGGCGGCGAGCGTTCGCGGGTGTCGCTCGCGATCGCACTGCTCGGGCGCCCGGACCTCCTGGTGCTCGACGAGCCGACGGTCGGGCTCGACCCGGTCCTGCGCCGTGACCTCTGGGAGCTGTTCCACCGGCTGAGCCGCTCGGGCGTCAGCCTGCTGGTGTCCAGCCACGTCATGGACGAGGCCGCCCGCTGCGACCGGCTGATCCTCCTGCGCGGCGGGGCCGTCCTGGCGGACGGCACCCTGGACGAGCTGCTCGCCAGCACCGGCACGACCGACGCCGAGGGGGCCTTCCTGGCGCTCGTCGACCAGGCCGTCGCCCGCGAGGGCGGGGCCGCGGCATGAGCGCCGTCGGGCCGGCCGTGCAGGACGACGGGACCGGGCGCGCCCGGCACGCGAGCGCACCGGCGGAGACCGCGACGACGACGGACCCGGCGACGCGCGAGCGCGGTCAGGGCGGCCTCAACCCGGCCCTCACCGCCGCCACGGCGCGCCGGGTCCTCACGCAGCTGCGGCACGACAAGCGCACGATCGCCCTCGTCGTCCTTCTGCCGTGCCTGCTCATCGGCCTGATCGCATGGATGTTCAACGGCACGCCCGTGCTCGACCAGTTCGGTCCGCTGCTGGTCGGGCTGTTCCCGCTGGTGGTGATGTTCCTGGTGACCAGCGTCGCCACGCTGCGGGAGCGGACCTCCGGCACCCTCGAGCGGCTGATGACCCTGCCGATCGGGCGCGGCGACGTCGTCGTCGGCTACGCCCTGGCGTTCGCGGTGCTCGCCACGGTGCAAGCGCTGGTCATCGTCGGGTTCGCCGTCTGGGTGTGCGGGATGGATGTGGCCGGGCCGATCGGCCTGGTCATCCTGGTGGCCATCCTCGACGCCGTCCTGGGCTGCGCGCTCGGGCTCGGCGCCTCCGCGCTGGCGAAGACCGAGTTTCAGGCCGTCCAGCTGATGCCGCTGGTCCTGTTCCCGCAGCTCATCACCTGCGGCCTGCTGATGCCCCGCGACGAGATGCCGACCCTCCTGCAGTGGATCTCCCGCGTCCTGCCCCTGACCTACGCGCTCGACGCCATGCAGCAGCTCGCCGCCGGCGCCACGTGGGTCGACGTCCGCGGTGACGTCGGCGTGATCGCTCTGTTCATCGTGGGCGCCCTGCTTGTCGGCGGCGCCACCCTGCGCCGCCGCACCCCCTGACCCCAGGCTGTCCTCTTGCCAGCGCCCCCGGGCACGCCGAGATCCCGACTCGAGGGATCGTTCACGGCATGCGTGAGCGCGATCCCCGCCGCTTCAGCGCGCAGTCGGTGCCTGTCGCGCTTGACTACGCAGTCAGGTATCTCTTGACTGCGTACTCACCGACAACGGGGTCGAGGGGCGCGCAGGGCATGACCGATGAGATCGTCGCCAGCAAGCCCCGACCGGTCGCGTTCCTGTTCCTGCAGCGGTACTGGCAGCTTGGCCTCGCAAGCGGCGCGGTCAAGGGCTGACGACAACACGACGGAGACATATCACCATGGCTGTGCAGCACGAAGGTGTGCGTTTCGGCGCCGCGTACTACTACGAGTACGCGGGGCCGGGCGACGATCCCAAGCCGGAGACACTGGAGCGCGACCTCGACCTCATGGCCGCGGCGAAGTTCTCGGTGATCCGCGTCGGTGAGTCGGTGTGGTCCACCTGGGAACCCGACGAGGGCAGGTTCGAGCTCGACTGGCTGGAGCCCGTCCTCGACGGGGCCCTGGCCCGCGGCATCGACGTCGTGCTGGGCACGCCGACGTACGCGGTGCCGATGTGGCTGGTGCGCCGGTACCCCGAGGTCGCCGGTGAGCTGCGGACGGGCGAGCCGATGGGCTGGGGCGCCCGGCAGGAGGCCGACTTCACGCACCCGGCCTTCCGGTTCTACGCCGAGCGCGTCCTGACCAAGATCGTCGAGCGCTACCGGGACCACCCGGCGGTCGTCGGGTTCCAGGTGGACAACGAGCCCGGGAACTTCCTGCTGCGCAACCGGGGGGTGTTCCAGCGGTTCGTCGACCACCTGCGGCACACGTACGGCGACGTCGAGACGCTCAACCGTGAGTGGGGCCTCGTGTACTGGTCGCACCGGCTGTCCACGTGGGCGGACCTGTGGACCCCGGACGGCAACGTGCAGCCGCAGTACGACCTGGTATGGCGCCGGTTCCAGGCGTCGCTGACCACCGAGATGATCGACTGGCAGGCCAAGGCGGTCCGCGCCCTGGCGCGCGAGGACCAGTTCGTCACCACGTGCATCGCGTACGACCGGCCCGCCCTCGAGGACGCCGACCTGGCCTCCGTGCTGGACGTGACCAGCGGGAACGCCTACTACGGCATGCAGGACTCGCTGCTGCACCCGAGCACGACGGTCACGCCGCAGTACTGGACGGCCTATGGCACGTGGGCGCTGTTCCAGGTGGGTGACGCGATGTTCTCCAGCCGCGGCGAGCCGTTCCTCGTGACGGAGACCAACGCGCAGTCCATCGGCGGCCCGAGCACGAACAACCCGGCCTACCCGGGCCAGTGGCGGCAGGCCGCGTGGGCGCTCGTCGCCCGCGGCGCCCGGATGGTCGAGTACTGGCACTGGCACACGCTGCACTACGGCGCCGAGACGTACTGGGGTGGGGTCCTGCCGCACAGCGGTCTGCCCGGTCGCCCCTACCGCGAGCTGGCCCTCCTGGGCGCGGAGCTCGCGCGGGTGGGCGGCACGCTGGCGGACGCGCTTCCCGACTCCGACATCGCGATCCTGTCGTCGACCGAATCGCGGTTCGCGCTCGCGGCCCAGCCGCCGCTGCAGAAGGAGGACGGCACGGGCGACCCGAACAGCTACCCGCGGATCGTCAGCTCGTTCTACCGGGGTGCGTTCGACGCCGGGCTGCAGGTGCGCGTGGTCCGGCCGCGGTACGTGTTCGCGGAGGACCCCGCCGACGTCGTCGTCACCCACCCCGTGCTCGTCGCGGCCGGGTACTACCCGGCCTCCGACGCCGACCTGGCTTGGCTGCTGCGGTACGCCGAGGCGGGTGGCCACCTGGTGGTCGGCCCGCGGACGGCGTACGCGGACCAGGAGGGTCGCGCCCGCGCGGAGGTCCAGCCCGCCCGGCTGTCCGGGCCGGCGGGTGCCTGGTACGAGGAGTTCAGCAACCTCGCCGAGCCGGTCCGGGTCACCGGTGCGCTCGCGGGGGAGGCGACCGCGTGGGCCGAGTGCCTGGTCGCCGACGGTGCGGACGTGCTGGCCACCTACGAGCACCCGCACCTGGGTGCCTGGGCGGCCATCACCACGCGGGCGCACGGCGCCGGCCGGATCACCGTCGTCGGAACCGTGCCGGGCCTCGACCTGGCCGCCTCGCTCGCGCGGTGGCTCGTCCCGGCACCGCTCGCGGGCTGGGCCGACCTGCCCGCCAGCGTCACGGTCCACAGCTCGACCCGAGCGGACGGCAGTCGCGTCTACATCGTGCACAACTGGTCCTGGGAGGCCGTGACCGTGACTGCTCCGACCGATCTCGACGTGCTCGTGGCGGCGCGCGGCGGTGCCCCCGCGGACCCGCCGCCCGCCGACGGCCCCGGGCCGGCTCTCACCCAGGGCGACCAGATCACCCTCGGCTCCTGGGACGTCCTCGTGGCGGTGACCCGGTGAGCCGGTGGACGGGCCCGTGGCCCACCGACGGCATCGCGTTCGGTGCCGACTACAACCCGGAGCAGTGGCCGGAGGAGGTCTGGCCGGACGACATCGCGCTGATGCGCGAGGCCGGCGTCACGCTGGTCAGCGTCGGCATCTTCTCCTGGGGGCAGCTCGAGCCGGCGGAGGGCGTCTTCGACTTCGGCTGGCTGGACCGGATCCTCGACCTGCTGCACGAGGCCGGCATCGGCGTCGACCTGGCCACGCCTAGCGCGGCTCCGCCCGTGTGGCTGCACCTCGCGCACCCGGAGATGCTGCCCGTCGACGCCGACGGCCTGCGGTTCACGCACGGCAGCCGCGAGTCGTGGTGCGTCTCCTCMCCGGTGATCCGCGCGCACGCCACGCGCATCGCCCGGGTGATCGCCGAGCGGTACGGCCACCACCCCGCCGTGAAGATGTGGCACGTCTCGAACGAGCTCGCCTGCCACAACGGGCGGTGCTACTGCGACGTGTCGGCGGCGGCGTTCCGCGACTGGCTGGGCAAGGAGTACGCGGACATCGACGCGCTCAACCTGGCGTGGGGCACCGCGTTCTGGGGCCAGCGGTACTCGTCGTTCGAGCAGATCCTTCCGCCGCGCCGCACGACCACCATCCCGAACCCGGGCCAGCGGCTCGCGTTCGAGCGGTTCTCGTCCGACGCGTTCGTCGCGCACCTCGAGGCCGAGGCCGCGGTGCTGCGCGAGGTCACGCCGCACCTCCCGGTGACGACGAACTACATGGTCATGGGGGACTTCCACCAGATCGACTACACGCAGACGACGCCGCTGGTCGACATCGTGTCCAACGACCACTACCTGTCGGCCGAGGACCCGCGCGGCTGGGCGGAGCTGGCGTTCAGCGCCGACCGCGTCCGGGGACTGGCCGGCGGTGACCCCTGGGTGCTCATGGAGCACTCCACCAGCGCAGTGAACTGGCAGCCGCGCAACCTGGCCAAGGAGCCCGGGCAGATGCTGCGCAACTCGCTGCAGCACGTGGCCCGCGGTGCCGACGGCGTCCTGTTCTTCCAGTGGCGCCAGTCACGGGCGGGCGC
The DNA here is from genome assembly GCF_056406355.1 of Cellulomonas sp. P1_C4. Taxonomy (NCBI): domain Bacteria; kingdom Bacillati; phylum Actinomycetota; class Actinomycetes; order Micrococcales; family Cellulomonadaceae; genus Cellulomonas; species Cellulomonas sp. P1_C4. The sequence goes on from NZ_JBFUAI010000015.1 coordinate 84,788, forward strand.
CGAGAAGTACCACTCGGGCCTGGTGCCGCACGCCGGCGCCGACTCCGCCCTGTTCCGCGAGGTCGTCGACCTGGGCGCGACGCTCGGGCGGCTCGCGGAGGTTCGGGGGAGCACGGTCGAGCAGGCGCGGGTGGCGCTGCTCTGGGACACGCCCGCCTGGTGGGCGACGGACCTGGAGGCGCACCCGAGCGTCGACGTCCAGTACCTCGACCTCGCCCGTGACCTGCACGGCGCCCTGCTCGACGCGGGGGTCGCGGTCGACGTCCTGCCGGCGGGCTCCGACCTCTCGGGGTACGAGATTGTGCTGGTCCCGACGCTCTATGTGGCGCAGGACGGGCTCGCGGGCCGGCTCGAGGAGGTGGTCGCCCGCGGCGGGCAGGTGCTGGTCTCGTACTTCTCCGGGATCGTCGACGACGAGGACCGCGTCCTGCTGGGCGGGTACCCCGGGGCGTACCGGGACCTGCTCGGGGTGCGCGTGGAGGAGTTCGCGCCCCTGCGCGAGGGCGGCTCCGTGCGACTCAGCGACGGGACCACGGGCACGGTCTGGACCGAGCGGTTCACGGCCGACGACGCCGAGGTGCTCGCGACCTACGAGGACGGGCCGTCGGCCGGGCGCCCGGCGCTGACCCGGCGGAGCGTCGACGGCGGCGGTGCGGCCTGGTACCTGTCGACCCGGCCGTCCTCCGCGGCCGACGTCGTGGCCCGCGTGCTCGACGCGGCCGGCGTCTCCCCGCTGGTGGAGGCACCGGGCGGCCTGGACGTCGTGCGGCGGGTCGGTGAGCACGGCAGCTGGCTGTTCGCGATCAACCACACGGACACCGACCTGCCGCTGCACGCGTCGGGGCACGACCTCGTCGGCGAGGTGGAGCACCGTCCGGGCGATCCGGTGGCCGCGCGAGGGGTCGTCGTGCTGCGCGAGGGCTGAGAACCACCCGCGGCCGGGCTCCTCCCCGGCCGCGCGGCCTGGTCCCCGTCGGTCACCCCGGCGGGGACCGGCCGTAGTCGCGCTCTCACTGTGACCGGAATGCAACCTGAAAACGCCACCACGGGACCAAATGTGAGCGCTAACATTCGAGCGAACCACCCGCGGGGGCAACTCGGCGGGGCTCGCGTGCCCGGTGTCCCGGGTGCGCGATGCGGGCCGGTCGGCGTGGACCGGTGTCGCGAGTGCGTTTCTCGAGGAGGAGAAGCAGATGGTCAGCAAGATGTTCAGGACCCGGTCCATCGCGGCCGGCATCGCGGTGCTCGCACTCGGCCTCGCGGCCTGCGGCGGCGGGGGGGACGACTCCGGCGACGGGGCGACCACCGGCAGCAGCGGTGACAGCGGCGGCGACGCGATCACCGTCGGCTTCAGCCAGGTCGGCTCCGAGAGCGGCTGGCGTGCCGCCAACACCAAGTCCATCCAGGACACGCTCACGGCGGAGAACGGGTTCGACCTGAGCTTCTCCGACGCCCAGCAGAAGCAGGAGAACCAGATCCAGGCGATCCGGTCCTACATCGCCCAGGGCGTCGACTACATCGCGTTCTCCCCGGTGGTCGAGTCCGGCTGGGACAGCGTGCTCGAGGAGGCCAAGGACGCCGGGATCCCCGTCATCCTCACCGACCGCGCGGTCGACTCCAAGGACACGTCGCTCTACAAGACGTTCATCGGGTCGGACTTCGTCAAGGAGGGCGAGCGCGTCGGTGAGTGGGTGTCCGACAACCTCGGCACCGAGCCCATCAACGTCGTGGAGCTGCAGGGCACCACCGGCTCGGCCCCCGCGAACGACCGCAAGTCGGGCTTCGCGGACGCCATCAAGGGCAACCCGAACGTGAAGGTCATCGCCTCGGAGACCGGCAACTTCACGCGCGCCGAGGGCAAGACGGTCATGGAGGGCTTCCTCCAGGCCTACCCCGACATCGACGTGGTGTACGCGCACAACGACGACATGGGGCTCGGCGCCATCGAGGCCATCGAGGCGGCCGGCAAGGTGCCCGGCAAGGACATCAAGATTGTCAGCATCGACGGTGTCCACGACGGCATGGTCGCCCTGTCCGAGGGCAAGATCAGCTACATCGTCGAGTGCAACCCGCTGCTCGGCCCGGACCTCGCGGACATCATCAAGACGCTGAACGACGGCGGGACCGTCGAGCCGCGGATCGTGACCGAGGACGATGCGTTCACCCAGGAGCAGGCGATCGCAGCACTGCCCGACCGGCAGTACTGAGCCGACCAGCCCCGCTGCCCGGGGGGACCTCCGCGTCCCCCCGGGCAGCACAGCCCTGCCGGTACCGTGGGACCGGCGCGGACGAAAGGTCGACGATGACCGAGACAGCTTCTTCGAACCCGATCGTCGTGATGTCGGGGATCTCCATCACGTTTCCGGGCGTCAAGGCGCTCGACACGGTCGACTTCCGCCTGTTCCCGGGCGAGGTGCACGCTCTGATGGGCGAGAACGGCGCCGGCAAGTCGACCCTCATCAAGGCCCTCACCGGCGTCTACTCGATCGACTCCGGGCGCATCGTCGTGGACGGTGAGGAGCGCACGTTCGCGGGTCCCGCGCAGGCGCAGGCCGCGGGGATCAGCACGGTGTACCAAGAGGTCAACCTCTGCGACAACCTGTCCGTGGCGGAGAACATCATGCTCGGCCACGAGGTGCGGCGCGCGGGCGTCGTCGACTGGCGCCGGACCCGCCGTGCGGCACGCGAGCACCTGCGGACCATGAACCTCGACATCGACCCCAAGTCGTCGCTGTCGTCCCACTCCCTCGCGGTCCAGCAGCTGGTCGCGATCTCGCGCGCGATGGTCGTCGACGCGCGCGTCCTCATCCTCGACGAGCCGACGAGCAGCCTCGACGCCGACGAGGTGGCCCGGTTGTTCGACGTCGTGCGCGGGCTGCGCGACCGCGGCGTCGCCATCTTGTTCGTCTCCCACTTCCTCGACCAGGTGTACGCCATCAGCGACCGCATGACGGTGCTGCGCAACGGCGCCCTGGTGGGGGAGTACCGCACGGCCGAGCTGCCCCGCGTCGAGCTGGTGCAGAAGATGATCGGCCGCGCGCTGGAGGTGCTCGAGCAGCTCGAGGAGGCGCCCAAGCGGTCCGTCGCCGAGCGCGCAGACACCACGCCGTACCTGCAGGCGATCGGCCTCGGGCGCAAGGGCACCATCGAGCCGTTCGACCTGGACGTCTACTCGGGCGAGGTGGTGGGCCTGGCCGGCCTGCTCGGCTCGGGACGCACCGAGCTCGCGCGCCTGCTGTACGGCGCGGATCGCGCCGACAAGGGCGAGATCCGGGTCGAGGGCCGGCCGACGAAGATGCGGACGCCGCGCTCGGCGCTGTCCCGCGGGATCGTCTACTCGTCCGAGAGCCGCAAGACGGAGGGCATCGTCGGCGACCTGACCGTCCGCGAGAACATGGTGCTCGGCCTGCAGGCGGAGCGCGGCTGGCTGCGCCGGGTGTCCAAGCGGAAGTCCGACGAGGTGGTGGACCGGTACGTCAAGGCGCTCGGCATCCGCCCGGCCAACCCGGACGCGATTGCCGGCAACCTCTCGGGCGGCAACCAGCAGAAGGTGCTGCTCGCTCGATGGTTGGCCACCCAGCCCAAGCTCCTGCTGCTCGACGAGCCCACGCGTGGCATCGACGTCGGCGCGAAGGCCGAGATCCAGCGGCTCGTCGCCGACCTCGCCGCGCAGGGCATGGCGGTCGTGTTCATCTCCGCGGAGCTGGACGAGGTCCTGCGCCTCTCGCACCGCATCGCCGTCCTGCGCGACCGCAAGCTCGTCGCGCAGATCACCAACTCCGACGACATCACCACCGACGACGTCGTGCACCTCATCGCCAGCGGTGGGGACGAGGGGACTGCCGCATGAACGCCATCGGCTCGATCACCCGCCACCGGTTGTTCTGGCCGGTCGTCGCGCTCGCCGTGCTGGTCCTGGCCTGCGTCCTCAAGTCGCACACCTTCCTGGACATCGAGGTGCGCGACGGGCACCTGTTCGGCGGGCCCATCGACATCGTGCGGCGCTCGAGCGTGCTGCTGCTCGTCGCCCTCGGCATGACGCTCGTCATCGCCACGCGCGGCATCGACCTGTCCGTCGGCGCCGTCATGGCGATCGCCGGGGCGATCGCGCTCACGCAGATCGCCGCGTCGCCCAACCCCGGGTCGGTGGCCACCGTGCTCAGCGCGATGGGCGTCGCCGTGCTGGTCTGCCTGGTCATCGGCGCGTGGAACGGCTTCCTCATCGCTGTGGTGGGCATCCAGCCCATCATCGCGACGCTGATCCTCATGACCGCGGGCCGCGGCATCGCGATGCTCATCACCGGCGGCCAGATCACCACGGTCACCAGCGCGCCGTACAAGACGATCGCCTCGGGGTACTGGCTCGGGCTGCCCGTGGCGGCGCTGATCGCCGGGTTCTTCTTCGTCGCGACCGCCCTGATGACCCGGCGCACAGCGCTCGGCGTCCTCATCGAGGCCGTCGGCATCAACCCGTCGGCGTCGCGCCTGGCCGGGGTCCGGGCGCGGACGATCATCTGGACCGTCTACATCCTGTGCGCGTTCTTCGCGTGCATCGCCGGCTTCATCAAGAGCTCGGACATCATGGCGGCCGACGCCAACAACGCCGGCCTGTTCATCGAGCTGGACGCCATCCTCGCCGTGGTCATCGGCGGGACGTCGCTGGCCGGCGGCAAGTTCTCGCTGGCCGGCACGCTCGTCGGCACGCTCGTCATCACCACCCTGACGTTCTCGGTGACGATCCTGGGCGTGCCCGTCAACGCGGTCTCGCTGTTCAAGGCGCTCGTCGTCATCGCGGTCTGCCTGCTCCAGTCGCCGGTGGTCCGCTCCAAGATGCGGTCCCGACGAAGGGCGACCGCACCCGTTCTCGTGGAGGTGCCTGCCTGATGGCGACCGACCAGATCACCTCCACCACGCTCCCGGCGGGCGAACCGACGCCCCTGGGTGCCCGGGTCCGCCGCTTCCGGATCGACGAGCGCTACCTGCCCGTCCTCGGCGCCGTCGTCGTCCTCATCGCGATGCTCATCATCGGCGGCTCGCTGTACGAGAACTTCCTCACCGGCCGCGTCATGGCCAACGTGCTCATCAACAACTCGTTCCTCGTCGTGCTCGCGGTCGGCATGACCTTCGTCATCCTCACCGGCGGCATCGACCTGTCCGTGGGTGCGGTCGTCGCCCTGTCCAGCTGTGTCGCCGCGTGGATGTTCACGCACGGCTACGGCGCCGCGGTGGCCATCCCGGCGGTGATCCTCGTCGGCACCGTCATCGGGCTGGTGGTCGGCGTGATGGTCCACGTGTTCGAGATCCAACCGTTCATCGCGACCCTGGCCGCGATGTTCCTGGCGCGCGGCCTCTGCTACATCGTCGCGCCCGAGTCCATCCCGATCGAAGATCCGACGATCGTCGCCCTCGCCCGCACCCGGTGGGGCACCGACGACGGCCTGGTCATCACGCCCAGCGGCGTCATCGCCCTCGCCGTGGTGATCATCGCCTTCGTCACGCTGCACTACACGCGGTTCGGCCGGACGGTCTACGCGATCGGCGGCGGCGAGCAGTCCGCCAGGCTCATGGGCCTGCCGGTCGCGCGTACCAAGGTGCTGGTCTACGTCATCAGCGGCACGTGCGCCGGGCTCGGCGGCCTGCTCTTCGCGATCTTCTCGCGGTCCGGCTACGCGCTGACCGGCGTCGGCATGGAGCTCGATGCCATCGCCGCGGTCGTCATCGGCGGCACCCTGCTCACCGGCGGCAGCGGCTTCGTCCTCGGGTCCGTGCTCGGCGTGCTCGTGCTCGGGCTGATCCAGACGATCATCACGTTCCAGGGCACCCTGAGCTCCTGGTGGACCAAGATCTTCATCGGCGCCCTGCTGCTGATCTTCGTGGTCCTGCAGCGCCTGCTGGTGATCAGGCGCCGCTGACGGGCCGCTGAGCGGCGCTCACGGCCGCGCGGCGAAGCGCTCCAGCAGGTCGGCGTGGCCCGACACGATGATCAGGTCGTTGGCCGACAGCCGCGTGCTGGGCGTCGCGTACGCGAAGTCGACGCCCGGACTCTTCACCCCGATGACGGTCACGCCGTACCGCTCGCGGATCCTGGACTGCGCGAGCGTGAAACCCTGCGTCTCCTTGGGTGGGCGCATCTTGACGATGGTGAACCCGTCCTCGACCTCGATGTAGTCGAGGAGCTTGCCGGACACCAGGTGGGCCACCCGCGCGCCGGCATCGGCCTCGGGGAGCACCACGTGGTGGGCCCCGATCCGCTGCAGGATGCGCGCGTGCTCGTTGCTGACGGCCTTGGCCCAGATCTGCTGGATGCCTATGTCGACGAGGTTGCCCGTGATCAGCACGGACGCCTCGAGGTAGGAGCCGACACCGACCACCGCGACGGGGAACTCCCGCGCGCCCAGCTGCTCGAGGGCCTCGGGGTTGGCGGCGTCGGCCTCGACCAGCGCGATCCGGCCGGCCCACTGGGCGACCAGCTCGGGGTTGCGCTCGACCGCGAGCACGTCCTGCCCGAGGCGGTCGAGGGTGGCGGCGATGGACGAGCCGAACCGGCCCAGCCCGATGACGAGCACGCCGGAGTCCTTCTTCGGCGTGCGCGGCGCGTTGTGCGTCCCCTTGATCGGGTCGCGAAACTTCTCAGCCAATGATCGGCCTCTCTTCCGGTAGCCGGATCACCCGACGACGGTTGCGCAGCGCGAGCGCGGCCGCAAGCGTCATCGTGCCGGTCCGGCCGATGAACATGAGCACGGTCAGCACGTACTTCGCGGGGTTGGGCAGGTCAGGGGTGATCCCGGTGGACAACCCGCAGGTGGCGAACGCGGAGATGACCTCGAACAGGACGCGGTCCAGAGCGAGGTCAGTGAGGGACAGCAGGACCAGCGACGACACCAGCACGAGGGTCGCCGAGACGAGCGAGACGGCGATCGCCACCTGGAGCGCCTCGCGCGGGATGCGTCGGCCGAACGCCTCCACGTCCTTGTCGCCACGGCCCTCGGCCAGGATCGCGAGCAGCATGACGGCCAGCGTCGTGACCTTGATGCCGCCAGCCGTCGACGCCGAGCCGCCGCCCACGAACATGAGCGCGTCCATGAGCAACCAGGTGCTCTCGTGCATCTGCCCCACGTCCACGGTGGAGAAGCCACCCGACCGCGGCATGACCCCGGCGAACAGCGAGGCCAGCGCGGTCGCGTTGAAGCCCAGCGGGGCGAACGTCTCCGGGTTGGTCCACTCGAACGCCGCGACCAGGACGGAGCCCGCGACCAGCAGCGCGACGCTCGTGGTCACCGTCAGCTTGGAGTGCAGGCTCCACCGGCGCGCCTCGCGCAGGTTGCGGGCGACGTTGAGGATCACGGGGAAGCCGAGCGAGCCGATGAACACGCCGACGATGATGGGCATCAGCACCCACCAGTCCGACACGAACGGCTCGAGCCCCTCCGGCGTCGGCACGAAGCCCGCGTTGTTGAACGAGGAGATCGCGTAGAAGACCGAGTGCCACGCCGCCTCGCCCAGGTCCTCGTGGAACATGAGGAACCGCGGGAACAGGACGAGCGCGATGATGAGCTCGAGCGAGACGGACGTGATGATGACCGTCCGGATCAGCGACCCGACCTCGCCGAGGCGCGTCTCCTTGGTCTCCGACGAGACGAGCAGCTTCTGCGTGAGCCCGATCCGGCGGGAGACGGCCATGCCGAGCAGCGACGCGAGCGTCATGACGCCGAGACCGCCGATCTGGATGGCGATCAGGATGACGACGAGTCCCCACGCGGACCAGTACGCGCCGGTGTTCACGACGACCAGGCCGGTCACCGTGCTGGCGGACGTCGCGGTGAACAGCGCGTCCACGAACGGGGCACGGTGCCCGCTGACCGTCGCCCACGGTGCCGACAGGCCCAGCGTGACCACGCCGATGACGAGGCCGAACACACCGAGCGCGAGCCGGGCGGGGGACTGCCGTGCGGACTGGTCGACGAGCTCGCGCACCCGCCATGCCACGCCCGGGCCACCCCGCGCCATCGCACCTCCCCGCACCGGCCGGCGCCTGCCGGACGGGGCAACTCTGGCACGCGAGGGCCGTGGTGCTCGACCCGACAGGCGCACGCGTCTGCGTGGGCAGTGAGTCGGCACAGTGTGGGCACCATTCGACACGTCATCGGTGGGGTGCGACGGTGAGCGCATGACGTCGTCGACGCCCGTGCGCGTGGTCTGGTCGCGCGAGATGCTCGCGTACGACTTCGGCCACGGTCACCCGATGACGTCGGAGCGCCTGGACCTGACCATCCGGCTGGCTGAGGCGCTGGGCCTCTTCGACGGACCGGGCGTGGAGCTGGTGGGCGCGCACGTCGCGTCGGACGCCCTCCTGCAGACCGTCCACGACCCCGCGTACGTCGCGGCCGTGCGGCGCGCGTCGGCCGACGGCACGCCCGACGTGGCCTTCGGCCTGGGTACCAGCGACGACCCCGTCTTCCCGCAGATGCACGAGGCGTCGGCGCTCGTGGTGCAGGGGTCGGTCGACTCGGCGCTCGCCGTGTGGGAGGGCCGGGCCGAGCACGCCGTGAACGTCACGGGCGGCCTGCACCACGCGATGCCGGCGGCCGCCTCGGGGTTCTGCGTCTACAACGACGCCGCGGTGGCCATCACGGCGCTGCTCGACGCCGGTGTCCGCCGGGTCGCCTACGTCGACATCGACGCGCACCACGGCGACGGCGTGCAGGCCGTGTTCTGGGACGACCCCCGGGTGCTCACCGTCTCGCTGCACGAGACCGGGCAGGCGCTCTTTCCCGGCACCGGCAGCCCGCGGGAGACCGGCGGGCCCGGCGCCGACGGCTCGGCCGTCAACGTCGCGCTGCCCTCGGGCACCGGCGACGCGGGCTGGCTGCGGGCCATCGACGCCGTCGTCCCCGCGGTCGTCCGTGCGTTCGACCCGGAGGTGCTGGTCACCCAGCACGGCTGCGACACTCACGTCCTCGACCCGCTCACCCACCTGCGCGTCAGCGTGGACGGGCAGCGGGCCGCCGCCGTGCGCCTGCACGACCTGGCGCACGAGGTGGCCGACGGGCGCTGGCTCGCGCTCGGGGGCGGCGGGTACGCCGTGGTGGACGTGGTCCCCCGGGCCTGGACCCATCTGCTCGGCATCGCGACCCATCAGCCGGTGGACCCMGCCACCGAGATCCCCGACGACTGGCGGGCGCTGGTGCGGGAGCGCTACGGCCGGCTCGGTCCGGACCGGATGACCGACGGCCGCGACGCGCGGTTCAGCCCGTGGTCCGCCGGCTACGACCCCGCCGACGACGTGGACCGCGCCATCCGGGCCACCCGCGCGGCCGTGTTCCCGGCGCTGGGCCTGGACCCGGACCACGACTGACCGGCAGAAGCGCGGCTGGGCCACACGGGCGACGTCCCAGGCGTCCCCTCTTTCCCACCTGTCCCACGCGCGGCTAGGCTGATGCGGCACCCGCCGGAGGGTGCGCGGGCCCGCCGCGCCGACGGGCGGAACGGACAAGGAACATGAGCGACGAGCGCGAGCAGCGCGAGCCCGGCCGTACCCGGTTCCTCACGGTCCTCGAGGTCGCCGACGTGATGCGCGTGTCGAAGATGACCGTGTATCGGCTGCTGCACTCAGGGGAGCTGCCCGGGGTCCGCGTCGGCCGTTCGTTCCGGGTCCCGCAGGACGCGCTCGACCACTACCTCGCCACGTCGCCCGCCGTCGAGGCTCGCGAGCAGGACCGCCAGAGCTCCTGACATCCACGCGTGTCGTCGAGGGCTCTGCCGATCGCGTAAGGTAGAGCCTCGGACTTTGAACGCGTGTGGGTGGCTCGATTGCACTCGATCTCTTCTACGCGTCGATCGACCACCAGAACGGCCCGTCTCCGGGTCTCCATCGGAAGCGAAGTGAGGACCCCATGGGCTCCGTCATCAAGAAGCGCCGCAAGCGGATGGCCAAGAAGAAGCACCGCAAGCTTCTTCGTAAGACGCGTCACCAGCGCCGCAACAAGAAGTGAGCCACGCGGCCCGTCAGGGTCGCTAGGCGGTCGAGGGGCCCGGCAGCTGCCGGGCCTTTCGTGTGTCCGGACACGCCTTCTACAACGATGTAGAGTTGCCCTGGTCTGCGACTCTGTCCCAAGGGTCACGCCTACGAGGAGACAGCGATGAGCACGGCCAGGCGCGGTGCCGCGGTGACGATGCACGAGGTCGCCGCGCGAGCAGGGGTGTCGATCAAGACCGTCTCCAACGTGGTGAACGGCTACCAGTACATCCGGCCGGCGACCAAGGAGCGGGTCGAGGCCGCGATCGCGGACCTCGGGTACCAGGTGAACATCTCGGCGCGGAACCTCCGCCGCGGCCGGACGGGCATCATCGGGCTCGCGGTACCGGAGCTGTCGCTGCCCTACTTCGCGGAGCTGGCCGACTCGGTCATCCGCGCCGCCGAGGCGCGCGGGCTCACCGTGCTCATCGAGCAGACCGGGTCCGTGCGCGAGCGCGAGCTCGAGGTGCTCTCCGGCCAGCGCCGGCACCTCACGGACGGGCTCATCTTCTCGCCGCTGGAGCTCGGGCCTCAGGATGCGGACGCCCTGCAGGTCGACTTCCCCATGGTGCTGCTGGGCGAGCGCATCTTCGGGGGGCCCGCGGACCACGTGACGATGAACAACGTCGAGGCGGCCCGCGCCGCCACCCAGCACCTCCTGGACCTCGGGCGGCGGCGCATCGCCGTGGTCGGCGCGCACGAGGGCGAGACCGTCGGCTCGGCCGCGCTGCGCGTGCAGGGCTACCGGCAGGCGCTCGAGGAGGCCGGTCTCCCCGTGGACCCGGCCCTCGTCGGCGAGGCGGGTCTGTGGCACCGGGCGACGGGTGCGGAGACCATGGCCCGGCTGCTGGACTCCGGCGTCGAGATCGACGCGGTCTTCGGCCTCAACGACGCCCTCGCGCTCGGCGCCCTGCACGTCCTGCACGCGCGCCGCATCGACGTGCCGGGGCAGATCGCGGTCATCGGCTTCGACGACATCGAGGAGACCGCGTACTCCTCGCCGACGCTGTCCACGGTGGCGCCGGGACGCGAGCAGATCGCGGCGACGGCCGTCGACCTGCTGCTCGCCCGCATCGAGGAGACCGAGCCCGGCCGACCGTTCGAGCAGGTCATCACGGACTTCGAGATCGTCGGCCGCGAGTCGACGCTCGGCGAGCGCGCACCGAGCGCCTGAGCGGGCTCAGACCGCGTCGAGCCTGGTCAGGCGCTGGTCGACCAGCCAGCCGCTGACCAGCAGCGGCACGCTCGCCCCGACCAGCGGGACGAGCACGGGGACGGCGCTGAACGTGACCGCGAGGACCACGAACGCGGCCAGCACCGCGAGGCTCGTGAGCGGCCAGAGCAGCGGCGCGACGGCGACGAACCGCCACGCGCGGGCCACCGGCGCGTCGTCGTACCGCCGGGCGACGGGCACCAGCGTGGCGAGCGCGACCGAGAGGTAGGCGGTCAGGACGACGACGCCGACCGTCAGCGCGGCCTTCGTCGGGCCCGGGGACGCGGCGGCGAGCACCGACGCGTCGAGGGCCAGGAGGACGAACCCCACGGTCAGGGGTGCGCCGAGGAGGTTGAGCCGCCGGAAGCCGGCGCGGTAGGCGGACCAGAACTCGCGCCAGAGGTGCTCGGACGGCGATCCGCCGACGAGCCGGGCGAGCAGCGCGCCGCCGGCGCCCAGCGCGGGGTACGCGCCGAGCACGACCCCGCCCGCGAGGGTGCCCAGGAGGACCAGGACGTTCACCGCGACCACCTGCGTGCCGGCGCGCAGGAACACCATGACGCGTCCGGCCCAGCCGCCGACGGCGTCGTCGTCGTGCGTCGCGGCGCTCACGGTCCCACCCGGGTGCCGAGCGTGGCGTTGCCGTCGGCGTCGAGGCCGGCGAACGAGACGGTGCGCACGCCGCGGACGGCGTCGACCGACCCGAAGGCGACGAGCTCGAAGCCCGGCGAGGCGAACCGCCCGTCGCCGTGGCTGCGGACCGTCTCGAGGAGCTCGTCGCCGACCTCCATGGTCCGGGACGTGGTGACGGTGCCGGCCGTGGCCTGGTCGAACGTCACCAGCTCCCAGGTGCCGGCCAGCGCGGCCGGGTCCGTGGGGCGGTCGTCGTCGTCAGGCTCGGCGTCGCCGGCCCAGGGCTGCGGCGACACGACCGGCCAGCCGTCGGCGGTCCAGACGAGCCGGCGCACCTGCACCTCGTGCTGCGTGGGGTCGTCGGCGTCGCGGACGTGGTGGACCAACAGCTGGCGGTCGCCGTCGACGAGCACCGAGGCGTGCCCCGGGGCCAGCCAGGTGCGGCCGCCGGCCAGCGCATGGCCGGCGAGCACCAGGGTGCCGACGAGGGCCGGGTCGCCCTCGAGGTCCGTGAGGTCGCGCCCGGTGCGGTCCACGTAGGGACCGGTGAGCGACTCCGAGACGCCGACCCGCACGTGGTACGTCGAGAAGAGGGAGTCGTAGGAGAGCACGAGGGCGTAGCCACCGCCGGGCCGCGGCAGCACGAACGCGCCCTCGACGGCGCCGTCGACGCTGCGCGGCCGCCGGGCGAGCAGGATCCCGGGGGCGTCGCCGATCGCGAGGCCCGTCACCGGGTCGAGCTCGAGCGCGTGGATGCCGCCGAAGAACGAGCCGTAGACCAGCCAGTGCCGGCCGTCGGCGTCGACCACCGCGTTGGCGTCGATCGCGTTCGGCCCGTCGACGTCGTGCAGGCTCGTCACCACGAGCCCGCGGTCCTCCCACGGGCCGGTCGGGTGCCCGGCGACCGCCAGGCCGATGGCCGACGTGCGCGAGCCGAACGTCGACGCCGACCAGTACATGCGCCACTCGTCGCCGACCCGCACGACGTCCGGCGCCCACAGGCCCTCGGCCCCGGACCAGGCCGCCCCGGCGCTCGGCACGCCGTCGAGCGCCCACCCGTGGAACTCCCAGGTGACCAGGTCCTTCGAGCGCCGCACCTGCACGCCCGCCCGCACGGGACCGTCCGCCCACGCGTCGGTGGAGAACAGCCAGTACGTGCCGTCGTCGTCGCGCACCGCGGTCGGGTCGTGCGCGTGCCGGCCTCCCCAGAGGGCCGTGTCGGGGGTCATCGGTCAGCCCTTCGAGCCGGTGAGCGCGACAGACTCGATGATCTGCCGCTGGAAGATGAGGAAGACGACGAGGATCGGCAGCAGCGCGACGAACGACGCGGCCATGATCAGCGGGTAGTCCCGCTGCGTCGCGAACTCGACGTTGAGGTTGGCGATCACCACCTGGAGCGTCTGCTTCTCCGGGGAGTTCAGGTACAGGATCGGCGCGAGGTAGTCGTTCCAGATGTACATGAACCAGAGGATGAACTGGGCGGCGATCGCCGGGCGGATCATCGGCAGGATCATCACGCGGAAGATCTGCAGGTAGGACGCTCCGTCGATCTTCGCGGCCTCGATCATGGAGTCGGGGACCGTCGACAGGTACTGCCGCAGGAAGAAGATCATGATGATGTTCCCAAACAGCAGGGGGACGATCAGCGGCAGCAGGGTGTCCACCCAGTGCAGCCGGGAGAACATCACGAACTGCGGGATCATGATCGTCGGGTACGGCACCATGAGGCCCGACAGCAGGACGAGGAAGATCGCGTTCTTGTAGGGCAGCCGCAGCTTGGCCAGCGCGAACGCGGCCAGCGCGGACGTGAACGTGCCGATGACCGTCACGCTCAGCGCGACGATGAGGCTGTTCTTGAAGCCCGACAGGATCGGGGCCTCGGTCCACATCCGCACGAACGTGTCCCACTGCGGCGGGTTGGGGATCCAGACCGGCGGCAGGGCGAAGACCTGCACCTTGGTCTTGAGCGCCGTCGTGAACATCCAGAGCAGCGGCGCGAGCATCACCAGCGAGCCGACGGCGAGCAGGGCGAACAGTGCGGCGTTGCCGAGCCGGCTCTCGCGCTGGGCGCCCGTGCGGGGACGTTCGGTCGGCGGCGCCTGGATGGGCGGCTTCATCAGGGTCGTAGCCATGGCTGCGTCTCCGTCTCTTCCTCAGTCGATGCTGAAGCTGTTGCGCCGGTTGAGGCGGAACTGGATCAAGGTGATGACGAAGACGAGCACGCCGAGCACGATCGACATCGCCGTCGCGTACCCCATCTGCTGGTACTTGAACGCCTTGCGGACGATGTACCAGACGATGGAGGCGGAGCTGAACTCGGGGCCGCCTGCCGGGGTCATGATGTTGATCTCCGTGAAGATCTGGGACCCGGCGATGATGTTGGTGACGACCAGGAAGAAGGTCACCGGCCGCACCATCGGCAAGGTGATGTGCCGCAGCCGCTGGAAAGAGTTCGCGCCGTCGAGCGCCGCGGCCTCGTGCAGCGACGCGGGCACGCCCTGGATCGCGGCCAGGTACAGGAGCATCGAGTACCCGAGCCCCTTCCAGATGGCCATGATGATGATGGCCGGCTTGACGGTCGCGGTGTTCTGCAGCCAGTCCGGCCCGTCGATCCCGAACCAGGCGAGCACCTGGTTGATGAGGCCGAAGTCGCCGTTGTAGGCGAACTGCCACACGATCGCGATCGCGGCGAGCGACGAGATCACGGGCACGTAGTAGATGGTCCGGAACGCCGTGCGTCCGCGGATCTTCCGGTTGAGCGCGAGCGCCAGGAGCAGCGAGAGCGCCAGCCCGATCGGGATGCCGATCATGTAGAAGACGGTGTTGTAGAGCGAGATGCGGAAGTACTCGTCGCCGAACAGCGTCACGTAGTTGTCGAGGCCGACGAACGTCATCGGGCCCAGGCCGTTCCAGCTGGTCAGCGACGCGTAGACCGCGAAGCAGATCGGGTACAGCGTGAAGAGCAGGTACCCGAGGATCGGCGCAGCGACGAACGCGAGCGCCCACCGGTGCTCAGCGCGGTGCAGGCGGCGGTTGGCCCGCTTCGCCCGCTGCTCGGGCGTGAGGCCGGCGCCGGTCGACGTCGACTCGATGGTCGCGGTCATCGCGAGGGTCCTTTCCGGGGGATCCCGCCGCCCGGGAGCGTGCCCGGGCGGCGGGATCAGGGAGGGGTGGAGCTAGTTGCCGGCCGCGGCCTGCTCGGCGTTGTCGTTCGACTCGTCGAGGAGCTTCTGCATCTTCGGCTGCTCGTCGGCCAGGTAGTCGGCGGCCGTCTGCTTGCCGTCGAGCACCGGCTGGATGTTGGTCCAGAGCTCGTCGTACCACTCGGCGCCGTAGGTGAAGGCCGCCGGCATCGCCCGGCCGTAGTCCTGCGCGATGTCCAGGAACTCCTGGCGGTTGGCGGGCTCGGAGTCGGTCTCCGCCGCCCACGTCTGGGCCATGTCGACGAGGTTCGGGATCTGCACCCCGGCGTCGACGAGCGTCTGCTGCGCGGTCGGGTCCGCCGACAGGTACGTGACCAGCTTGACGGCGTCGTCGGGCAGCTTGCTCGTGGCGGAGACCCCGATGCCGAGCGAGCCGACCCAGGTGGCCGCCCCGCCGTCACCGACGGTCGGCCAGGGGATCAGGTCGTAGTCGAAGTCGAGCTTGTTGTACGTGCTGACGTCCCACGGGCCGACGGGGAAGAAGCCGATCTCGCCGGCCATCCACCGCTGGTAGGTATCGAGCGTGGCGGCGTCGGAGGCCGACGGCGTGACCTGGTCCACGTTGGTGAGGTCCGCGAACTTCTGCAGCGCGTCGGCGAACTCGGGGGTGTCCACCGTGACCTTGGTGCGGTCCTCGTTGGTCCAGTCGCCGCCGTTGCTCCACACCATCGACTGCAGGTTCCACTGGACGTTGAGCCCGGTGCCCCACTGGTCCACGGCGCCGTCACCGTCGGTGTCCTTGGTGAGCTGCTTGCTGATGTCGACGAACTGGTCCCACGTCAGCGGGGTGTCCTTGTCGGGCAGCGGGATGCCCGCGGCCTCGAGCATCGTCTTGTTGTAGCCGAACGAGAACGGGCCGACGTCCTTGGGCAGGCCGTAGAGCTTGCCGTCGGGGGTGCCCTGGAGCGTGCCGTCGAACCGGTAGGAGTTCACGCCGTACGGCCAGATGTTGTCCAGGTCGATGCCGCTGGCGGCCACCTCGTCGGTGATGTCCGCCAGGACGCCCGAGCTGACGTACGACTGCAGGCTGGCCTGCTCGATGTAGAACACGTCGGGCACGTTGTTGCCGGCCACGGCCGCCTGGAGCTTGGTGGCGTACTGGTCGGCGTCGGTGACGATGACCTTCACCTTCACGCCGGTGTCCGCCGTGTACTTCTTGATGGCGGCCTCGTACGCCGCCTTCTCGTCCGCGCCTCCGCGGAACATGAACGTGATCTGCTTGTCGCCGCCGTCGCTTCCGCCGTCGCCGCCGCTGCACGCCGTGAGCGCCAGCATCCCGGCGACCGCGGCGAACGCGGCGCCGGCGATGAGCTTGTTCTTCTTCATCGTCCTGCCTCCCATATCCCAAGGATGTGTGAGGTCACGGTCGCGTCAGGACCGCCGTGGGGCTGGTCCGTCAGGGTCGTCGTTGACCTCGTTCCGTCCGATCAGCGCTGCATCTACAACGTTGATCTACAACGATGTAGAACATGACACGAGAAGCGGTGCGCGGTCAAGCCACGAACTCGTAACGGACGGTTGACGCCGTCGGAGGGGCCGTGCATGATGCGTCTACAACGATGTAGAAGCGACCGACGGCGAAGGGGCTGACGATGTCGATCCATGCGCAGACGCCGCCCATGGGATGGAACAGCTGGGACAGCTACGGGACCACCGTGACGCAGGACGAGGTCCTGGCGAACGCCCGTGTGCTGGCCGAGCGGCTGCTGCCGCACGGGTGGGACACGGTCGTCGTCGACATCGACTGGTACGACCCACAGGCCCGTGCGCACGGGTACAACGACGGCTCGTCGCTGGTCCTGGATGCCTTCGGCCGCCAGCTCCCGGCCGAGAACCGGTTCCCGTCGGCCGCCGGCGGACGCGGCTTCGGACCGCTCGCCGACGCGGTGCACGAGCTCGGGCTGCGGTTCGGCGTGCACATGATGCGGGGGATCCCGCGGCTCGCCGTCGAGCAGGACCTGCCCGTCGAGGGCACGGACTGGACGGCCCGCGACGCCGCGGACACCACGTCGGTGTGCCCCTGGAACGTCGACAACTACGGTCTCGACCACGACCACCCGGCCGCGCAGGCCTATCTCGACGGGCTGGTCGCGCAGCTGGCCGGCTGGGGCGTGGACTTCCTCAAGGTCGACGACATGCTCGCGCCGTACCACCCCGACGCGATCGAGGCGTGGGCGCGGGCGATCGAGCGCTCCGGCCGCGACGTCGTCCTCTCGCTCTCGCCCGGCACCCACCTGTCGACCGCGCAGGTCGAGCACCTGCGGGAGCACGCCCAGATGTGGCGGATCTCCGACGACCTGTGGGACCGCTGGGAGGACGTGCACGCGCAGTTCGCGCGGCTGGCCCGGTGGGCGCCGCTGCAGCGACCCGGCGGGTGGGCCGACGCCGACATGCTGCCGCTCGGGCGCGTCGGCCTGCGCGCGGAGCGCGGCGAGGACCGGCAGAGCCGGCTGACCTACGACGAGCAGCGCACGATCCTCACGCTCTGGGTCATGGCCCGCTCACCGCTGATGGTCGGGGGAGACCTGCCCACCAGCGACCCGGCGACCCTCGACCTCCTGGCCACCCCCGCGGTCGGCCACGTGCTGCGGTCGGCGACGGGCGGCCGCGAGGTCGTCCGCGAGCCGCTCGACGACGGCGAGCTGATCGTGTGGACCGCCGTCGAGGCCGACACCACCTACGTCGCCGTGTTCTGGACCGGCCCGCAGACGCGGACCGTCTCGCTCCCGCTCTCCTCGCTGGTCGGCCACGCCGCCGCGAGGGGCGACTGGACCACCCGGGACCTGTGGGAACCCGGCACCACCCCCGACCTGCACCCGACCGCGTGGGAACCGGAGGGCGCGCTCGTCCTCGACGTCCCGTCGCACGGCGTGCGCTGGACCGCGCTCGACCACCGACCGAACCAGGAGACCGCATGATCCCCGTCCGACTCACCCTCGACCCGGCCTTCCGGGTCGGCCCGGTCCGCCGGCGCACGTTCGGCTCGTTCGTCGAGCACCTGGGCCGCTGTGTCTACACCGGCATCCACGACCCCGAGCACCCGACGGCCGACGCCGACGGGTTCCGCAAGGACGTCATCGAGCTGACCCGCGAGCTCGGCGTGAGCACCGTGCGCTACCCGGGCGGCAACTTCGTCTCGGGCTACCGCTGGGAGGACGGCGTGGGCCCGCGGGACCAGCGCCCGGCGCGCCTCGACCTCGCGTGGCACTCGACCGACCCCAACACGGTCGGCGTCGAGGAGTTCATGCGCTGGGCGAAGCTGGCCGAGGTTGAGCCGATGATGGCCGTGAACCTGGGCACGCGCGGCGTGCAGGAGGCCCTCGACCTGCTCGAGTACTGCAACGTGCAGGGCGGCACCCGCCTGTCCGACCAGCGCCGCGCCAACGGCGCCCCCGACCCGTACGACATCCGCATGTGGTGCCTGGGCAACGAGATGGACGGTCCCTGGCAGATCGGGCACAAGACGGCCTACGAGTACGGCCGGCTGGCCGCCGAGACCGGCCGCGCGATGCGCATGGTCGACCCCGACCTCGAGCTCGTCGCGTGCGGCTCGTCGGGCGTGGCCATCCCGACCTTCGGGGAGTGGGAGCGCATCGTGCTCACCGAGGCGTACGAGCAGGTCGACCTCATCTCCGCCCACGCGTACTACTGGGAGGAGGACGGCGACCTCGGCTCGTTCCTGGCCTCGGCCGTGGACATGGACCACTTCGTGGAGTCGGTGAGCGCCACCGCCGATGCCGTGCGCGCGCACAAGAAGCTGGACAAGCGCATCCACATCTCGTTCGACGAGTGGAACGTCTGGTACCAGCACCGCGCCGAGTCCAAGCCGCCGACCGGGCACGACTGGCCCGTCGCACCCGTGCTGCTCGAGGACAAGTACAACGTCGCGGACGCCGTCGTCGTCGGCAACCTGCTCATCTCCCTGCTGCGGCACACCGACCGCGTGCACTCCGCGTCGCTGGCGCAGCTGGTCAACGTGATCGCGCCGATCATGACCGAGCCGGGCGGCCGGTCCTGGAAGCAGACGATCTTCCACCCCTTCGCCCAGGCGTCGCGCTACGCGGTCGGCGACGTGCTGCAGGTCGCGGTCGAGTCGCCGACGTACGAGACGGCGAAGTACGGCGACGCCGCGCTGGTCGATGCCGTCGCGACGCGGGACCCCGAGACCGGCGCGGTCGCGCTGTTCGCGGTGAACCGCTCGCTCACGCAGACCGTCACGCTCGAGGTCGACGCCCGCTCGCTGCCCGGCCTGCGCGTCGTCGAGGCGACCACGCTGGCCAACCCCGACCACACGTGGTCGGCGACGGCCGACGACGACTACTCCGTGGTGCCGCGCGGCAACGCGTCCGCGGTCGTCCGGGACGGCCGGCTCACCGTCGAGGTGCCGCCGGTGTCCTGGAACGTCGTCCGGCTGGGGGTCTGACCGCCGTGCGCAGAGCCGTCGTGGCGGGCGTCGTCGCTCTCGCCCTGCTGGGGGGAGCCGGGGTCGTGGSCGCGCTGCGGCCCGACCCGTCACCCGCCGCGACGGCGCTGTCCCTGAGCGGGGACATCCACACCCACGACCCCGCGCTCGTCGCGGGCGCCGAGGGCGAGCCCTGGTACGTGTTCTCCACCGGCGACGTGCGCGAGGGGCTCGGCGCGCCGCAGATCCGGCGGTCCACCGACGGGGGCCAGACCTGGGAGCTCGTCGGCACCGTCTGGGACGCCGACACCCGGCCCGAGTGGGTCTACGACGCCGTGCCCGGGGTGTCCAACTTCTGGGCGCCCGAGGTGATCGAGCACGACGGCACGTTCTACCTCTACTACGCGGCGTCCACCTTCGGCTCCAACAAGTCGGTCATCGGCCTGACGACGAACACCACGCTCGACCCGGACGACCCGGCCTACGCGTGGGTCGACCAGGGCGAGGTCATCCGGTCCGAGCCGGGCCAGACCGACTACAACGCGATCGACCCCGGTGTGGTCGAGGACGCCGACGGCACCCCGTGGATGGCGTTCGGCTCGTTCTGGGGCGGCATCCAGCTGGTCGAGCTGACCTGGCCGTCCGGCAAGCCCGTCGAGGGTGCCGAGCCGACGACGATCGCCAGCCGCACCTCGCCGCCGAACGCGATCGAGGCGCCGTACCTGGGGCTGCACGACGGCTGGTACTACCTGTTCGTCTCGCGCGACGCGTGCTGCCAGGGCACCGACTCGACGTACAACATCGCGGTCGGGCGCTCGCGGGAGGTCACGGGTCCGTACGTCGACCGGTCGGGCTCCGAGATGACGCTCGACGGCGGCGAGCAGCTGCTGACGTCGACCGGCGACATGGTCGGACCCGGCGGGCAGTCCGTCTCGCGCGGGTACCTCGCGTTCCACTACTACGACGCGGCGGCGGGCGGCGACTTCCGGCTCGAGATCCGGAAGCTGGCCTGGGACGACGAGGGGTGGCCCGTCGCGACGACGCGCGACGAGCAGGACGGCTAGAGCGGGCGCTCCAGCACGTAGTCGTCCTCGATGCGTGTGCCCACGGTGAAGTGCTTGGTGCCGACGACGGCGAAGCCGGACCGCACGTAGAACGCCTGCGCCCGCGCGTTCTGCTGGTTGACGCCCAGCCAGATGCCCTGCGCGCCGCGGTCGCGTGCGGCCTCCAGCGACGCCGCCATCAGCGCGTTCGCGATGCCGGCGCCGTGGTGGTCCGGGTGCACGTAGCACTTGGACAGCTCGATGGTGGGCCGCACGTGCAGGGCGGCGCGGACGTCGTCGTCGGCGGGCTCGCCCGCGACCAGCATGGTGTAGCCGACCAGGCCGCGGTCCTCGGCGACCAGGACGGTCCGGTGGGGGTCCTCGAGGTACTCCGCGAACCGCTCGGTCGAGAGCACCGCGTCGATGAACTCCTGCTGGTCCTGCGCGGTCGACCCCGGCGGGCACGCGAGCGGGAACGTGAGGGCGGCCAAGGCCGCGAGCGCGCCGAGGTCGGCGTGCACGGCCGGGCGGATCGTCGTCTCGATCGTGGTCACAGCACGTCCTTCCCGGTACCCCGCCAGGCCCGGAGGGCCGCGCGGGTGATGAGCCCGGCGGCCCACGCGGCGCCCGCGAGGCTGGCGACGGTGGTGCCGCGGCGGGCGTTGCGGCGGCGGTTGCGGAACTCGCGGACCGGCCATCCCACCTCGGCGGCGTAGTGGCGCAGGCGGCGGTCGGGGTTGATGGCGCACGGAAAGCCGACCTCGGACAGGATCGCCACGTCGTTGGTGGAGTCGCCGTACGCGTACGACGCCGCCAGGTCGATCCCTTCCTCCTCGGCGATGGCCCGCACGGCGTCGGCCTTCGCCTGCCCGTGCAGCATGTCGCCGACGAGGCGCCCGGTGTAGAAGCCGTCCCGGTGCTCGGCGATGGTGCCGAGCGCCCCGGTGGCGCCCAGCCGGCGCGCGATGAGCGAGCCGATCTCGACGGGGGTCGCCGTCACCAGCCAGACGGAGTGGCCGGCCGCGATGTGCTGGTCGAGGAGCCGCTGCGTGCCGGGGTAGATCCGCAGGCAGAGCACCTCGTCGTAGACGTCCTCGGCGATGGCTGTGACCTCAGCCACCGAGTGGCCCTCCATGATCGACAGCGCCCGGCTGCGGACCTCGTCGATCTGGTGCTTGTTCTCCCCGAACGTCAGGTACCGGAACTGGTGGAGACCGAACTGGACGAGGTCGCGCTTGCGGAAGAAGCCCCGCCGGTACAGGCCCACGGCCAGGTGGAAGGAGCTGGCGCCGCGGATGATCGTGTTGTCCACGTCGAAGAACGCGCCCACGCCGGGACCGTCCGGACCTGACCCCGGGTCCCGCAGCACGGGAGCGGGGGCGGCGGTGTTCCCGGACGCCTGACGCACCTGGTCACTGTAACGAGGCTCGAGACCCGCGACGGGTGAACGACGGGTGCCGGTCGGTGAGAGCCTGGTGGCATGACGGTGAACAGTCGGGTGGTCCTCTACGGCCGTGTCGGCTGCCACCTGTGCGACGAGGCCCGCGAGGTGGTGCGGACGGTCTGTGCCGAGACCGGCGACGCATGGACCGAGATCGACATCGACGCGGCCGACGTCGCAGGTCGGGACCTGGTCGACGAGCTCGGCGAGCTGGTCCCGGTGGTCGAGGTCGACGGCGTCCAGCAGGGCTACTGGCGGATCGACGCGGCGCGTCTGCGTCGAACCCTTACCCCCGCCGGGCCCCGACCCCTAGCCTGACCAGCAGGACCCGGGCGACCGGGTCCGACGGGGCGTCGCGGGAGTCGATGTGGACACGCAGCGAGGTGGGTCCCGGGCGCACGGCGGGGCAGCGGAGCCCGGTGCGACCGGGCACCTGCGCGCGCGCGACGTGCCGCCCGCGACCGTGGCCCGGCTGCCCGGGTACCTGCGCGCGCTGCACGCCCTCACCGCGGAGGGCGTGGTCACGACGTCGTCGGAGGAGCTCGCGTCGGGCGCCGGGGTCACGCCGGCCCAGCTGCGCAAGGACCTGTCGTTCCTCGGCTCGTACGGGCGGCGCGGTGTCGGCTACGACGTCCTGCACCTGTCGGAGCAGATCGCGGTCGTGCTGGGCCTGACGACGCAGCGGCGCGTCGTCATCGTGGGCATCGGCAACCTCGGGCACGCGCTGGCCAGCTACTCGGTGTTCGCCGAGCGCGGGTTCGCGGTGGTCGGCCTGGTGGACACCGACCCCGCGGTGGTGGGGACGTCGGTGGCGGGGCTGGTGGTGCAGCCGTCGTCGGCACTCGCGGAGGTCGTCACCTCCAACGACGCGACGATCGGGATCATCGCCACGCCCGCTGCGGGGGCCCAGGACGTCTGCGACGCGCTGGTCGCGGCGGGCGTCGTCGGCATCCTCACCTTCGCCCCGCGGGCGTTGCGTGTCCCGGAGCACGTCGACCTGCGTGCCGTGGACGTCGCCTCGGAGCTGCAGATCCTGGCGTTCCACGACCGCCGCCGCACGGCCACCGGTGCCTGAGCACGCGAACGGCCGGGCCCCGAGGGACCCGGCCGGACGTGTGGTGCGAGCTGTGTCAGCCCTTGATGATCGAGACGTCGAGCGCGATGACGACCTTGTCGGAGACGAGCACGCCGCCGGCCTCGAGGGCCGCGTTCCAGGTCAGGCCGAAGTCCTTGCGGGAGATCGTCACGCTGGCCTCGAAGCCTGCGCGCGTGTTGCCGAACGGGTCCACCGCGGTGCCGTTGAACTCGGTGTCGAGCTCGACCGACTGCGTGACGCCGTGGATCGTCAGGTCGCCGACGATGACGTAGTTCTTGCCGGCCTCGCGGACCTCGGTGGAGACGAACGACCACTGGCCGAACTTCTCGACGTCGAAGAAGTCGCCGCTCTTGAGGTGGCCGTCGCGGTTGGCGTCGCCCGTGGCGACGGTGGACGGGTCGAGCGTGACGGAGACCGACGTGCTCGCCAGGTCCTCGCCGACGACGACGGTGCCCTCGGTGACCGCGACGGTGCCGCGGACCTTGGAGATGCCGGCGTGACGGACCGTGAACGCGGCCTCGGTGTGCGAGGCGTCGACCGCCCACGTGCCCGTCGTGAGACCGGCGGGAAGAACGGCGGTGGTGGTGGTGCTCATGGGGGAAGTCCTCCGTGGTTGTTGAAGAGTCAACGAAACCTGTTAGTTCAAAGTTGTACTACACTCGCTCCAGACCCGCAACCCCAGACCCCAGGACGGAGGCCCCGTTGTGACCACTGACACATCCACCACGGTGGAGTGGCTGACTGCCGAGCAGCAGACCCACTGGCGCGCGTTCCGCGGCGGCGCGGCCCGCCTGTTCGCCGCCCTCGAGCACGAGCTCGAGCGCGACACGGGGCTGTCCACCCACGAGTACGAGGTGCTGGTGCGCCTGTCGGAGGAGCCGGCGCGGACGTTGCGCATGGCTCAGCTGGCCGACAACATCGCGCACTCCCGCAGCCGCCTCACGCACACCATCCGGCGCATGGAGGAGCAGGGGCTCGTCACCCGGGCGCCCTGCCTCGAGGACGCGCGCGGCGTGAACTGCGTCATGACCGACAAGGGCTGGGAGGTCCTCGTCGCGGCCGCCCCGAAGCACGTGCAGTCCGTGCGGGACCACCTGGTCGACGTGCTCACCGACGAGCAGTTCGCGGCGCTCGGCGACGCGATGGAGTCCGTCCGCCTGCACCTCACGGGTGGCGCGTGTCACGTCGAGCCAGACGCTCCCGCGTGCTGAGCGCACAGGAGTGTTTGCGAGACTGAGCCCATGGTCGCGACCACGATCCACCTGATGCGGCACGGCGAGGTCCACAACCCCGCGGGCGTGCTCTACGGACGGCTGCCCGGCTACCGGCTCTCGGAGCGGGGTCTGGCGATGGCGGACATGGTCGCCGCGCACCTCGCCGGGCCCGTGCGCCACGACGTCGTCGCCGTCGTCGCCTCCCCGCTGCAGCGCGCGCAGGAGACGGCCGGACCCATCGCCGCCGCGTTCGGCGTGTCGATCGGGACCGACGAGCGGCTCATCGAGGCCGGCAACCACTTCGAGGGCCTCGCCTTCGGCGTCGGTGACGGCTCGCTGCGCCACCCGAGGCACTGGCCCTACCTGCGCAACCCCTTCCGGCCGTCCTGGGGCGAGCCGTACAGGGAGCAGGCCGACCGGATGCTGGCCGMCGTCGACACCGCGCGCGAGCTCGCCCGTGGCCACGAGGCCGTGCTGGTCAGCCACCAGCTGCCGGTCTGGGTCACCCGCCTCGCGCTCGAGAACCGGCACCTGTGGCACGACCCTCGCAAGCGGCAGTGCTCGGTCGCGTCCCTGACCAGCCTGCGGTTCGAGGGCGACACGCTCGTCGGCATCGGCTACAGCGAGCCCGCGGGCTCCCTGCTGCCGGGCGTCTCCTCGGTCGCGGGGGCCTGACGTGCGCGGACGCGGTCTCGCGGTGGGCGCCGTCGCCCTCCTGCTTCTCGCCGGCTGCACGCCCGGGGGCCAGGAGAACCCCGACGACGTCGCCGACCAGGGCTACCAGTCCGGCGACGGCAGCACGACGACGTGGGCCGTGGGCGACCGCACGGGCCCGCTCGAGCTGTCCGGCACCGACTTCGAGGGCACCGCACAGGACGTCGCCGACTGGCGGGGCGACGTCGTCGTGCTCAACACCTGGTACGCCAACTGCCCGCCGTGCCGCGCCGAGGCGCCCGACCTCGCCGCCCTGGCCACGGACTACGCAGCCGACGACGTGCAGGTGCTCGGCATCAACCGCACCGACGACGCCGGGACCGCGCAGGCGTTCGAGCGGCAGTTCTCGGTGCCCTACCCCAGCCTCGCGGACTCCGACGGGACCGCGATCGCGGCCCTGCAGGGCACGGTGCCGGTGAACGCGGTGCCCACGACGGTCGTGCTCGACCGCTCGGGGAACGTGGCCGGCCGCATCCTCGGCCTGGCGGACCCGTCGACGCTGCGCTCGATGGTCGACGGGCTCCTGGCCGAGCCGGCGCCCACCTCGTGATGCTTCTCGACGCCGGCGACGCCTTCGGCCGGGCGGTGACCTCGGGCTCGCTGCTGCTGGCGATCCCGGTCGCCGTCGTCGCCGGGCTCGTGTCGTTCGCGTCGCCGTGCGTGCTGCCGCTGGTCCCCGCGTACGTCGGCTACCTGGGTGGCATGACGGGGAGCGCCGACCGCCTCGGCTCCTCATCGGGGACCACGCTCGTCAAGACCGCCCCCGCGCGCAGCCGGGTGCTGCTCGGGGTCGGGCTGTTCGTCGCGGGCTTCACTGCAGTGTTCGTCGCGCTCGCCGCGCTCGCGGGGTCGCTGGGCGGGGTGCTCGTCGAGTACCAGGACGTGATCTCGCGGGTGCTCGGGGTCGTCGTCATCGTGCTGGGCCTCGGGTTCCTGGGGCTCATCCCGTTCCTGCAGAACGAGCGGCGCGTGCACCTGGCGCCGCGGGCGGGGCTGTGGGGTGCGCCCCTGCTGGGCATCACTTTCGGGCTCGGGTGGGTGCCCTGCATCGGCCCGACGCTCGCCGCGATCCTCACGCTCTCGCTCGACGGCGGGTCGGCCGGCCGCGGCGCCCTGCTCGCCGTCGCGTTCTGCCTCGGGCTGGGGCTGCCGTTCCTGCTCGTCGCCCTCGGCATCGAGAGCAGCGCCACGATGCTCGGGTTCCTGCGTCGGCACCGCCTCGCGATCATGCGGCTCGGCGGCGKGATGCTCGTGATCCTCGGCCTCGCGCTGGTCACCGGCGTGTGGGGCACGTGGTCGTCGTGGCTGCAGGGCGTCCTCGTGGGCGGCGACCCGTTCGTGCCGGTGGTGTGACGTGAGCGTGCATCGCCCCGAGGGCCTCTCCGACGTCTTCATGGACCCGACCGAGGCTCCGGCCTCGACGCCGCCGACCCTGCCCACGCTCGGGTTCGTCGGCTGGTCCCGCTGGGCCTGGCGGCAGCTCACCAGCATGCGGGTGGCGCTGCTGCTCCTCATGCTGCTGGCCGTCGCGGCCGTGCCCGGGACCGTGTGGCCCCAGCGCGCGCAGAACGCCGACAAGGTCGCCACCTACCTCACCGACCACCCGACCGCCGGGCAGTGGCTCGACCGGTTCGGGTTCTTCAACGTGTACTCGTCGGTCTGGTTCTCGGCGATCTACATCCTGCTGTTCGTCTCCCTGGTCGGCTGCATCCTCCCGCGCACCAAGGTGCACCTCGCCGGCGTCCGCGGCCGCCCGCCGCGCGCGCCCCGCCGGTTCGGGCGGTTCCCCGCGCAGGGGTCCGGTTCCGTGGCCGCCGACCCGGAGGTCGCCGCCCAGGACGCCGTGACGGTCCTGCGCCGAGGCTGGCGCTGGCTCCCGTTCGTGCCGACCTACCGCGTCGACACCCGCGACGAGGGCGGCGGCACGTGGTCGGTGTCGGGGGAGCGCGGCTACCTGCGCGAG
Organism: Cellulomonas sp. P1_C4; assembly: GCF_056406355.1. NCBI lineage: Bacteria > Bacillati > Actinomycetota > Actinomycetes > Micrococcales > Cellulomonadaceae > Cellulomonas > Cellulomonas sp. P1_C4. The sequence continues at coordinate 111,725 of NZ_JBFUAI010000015.1, forward strand.
ACCGGCAACCTGGTGTTCCACCTCGCACTCGTCGGGCTGCTCCTGTCCGTGGCCACCGGGCAGGTGCTGCACTACCGCGGGCAGGCGATCGTGGTGCAGGGCCGGGGGTTCGCCAACGCGCAGGTCGACTACGACACGTTCGAGCAGGGCACCGCCTACTCGCCGACGAGCCTCGTGCCGTTCACGCTGCGCCTCGACGACTTCGAGTCCCGCTTCGACCCCGACACCCTGCAGTCGCGCGACTTCACCGCGCACGTCACCCTGACCAACCCGGGCGCGGCGCCGGAGAAGAAGACCATCAAGGTCAACCACCCGCTCGACGCCGGCGGCGCCAAGGTATACCTGCAGGGCAACGGCTACGCCCCCGACATCACGGTGCACGACGCCGCCGGGGAGGTCGCTTTCAGCGGACCGACGCCGTTCCTGCCGCAGGACAACGTCTACACGTCGCGCGGCGTGCTCAAGGTCCCCGACGTCTCCGGCGACCAGGAGCAGATCGGCGTCGTCGGCTACCTGCTGCCCACCGCGCAGGAGGTCGGCGACGACCTCTACCGCTCCGTGGACCCGCAGCCGAACGACCCCCTGCTCGTCCTGTCGGTCTGGCAGGGCAACCTCGGGCTCGACACGGGCGTCCCGCAGAACGTCTACCAGCTCGACGAGGCCCGGCTGACCCAGGCCGTCGACGCCGACGGCAAGGCGATCACGCTGTACGTGCGCCCCGGCGAGACCGTCGACCTCCCCAACGGCCTGGGCACGCTGACGTTCAACGGCCTGCCCCGCTACGTCGCCCTCGACCTGCGCCACGACCCCGCGCTGCCGTTCGTCCTGGTGTTCGCGCTGCTCGCGTTCGCCGGCCTGGCCACCTCGCTGTTCGCCCCGCGCCGACGCGTCTGGCTCCGGTTCGCGCCGGGCGAGGGCGAGGGCGACGGCCGTACAGTGGTCACCGCGGCCGGGCTGGCCCGCGGCGACGACGTCGGACTCCAGCCCGAGCTCGACCGGGTGCTGGCGGAGACGCTCGCGCGGTCGGATGACAGACCCCCGGCCGCCCCAGGCGGCCAGACCTCAGGAGAGGGCACGCCATGACCACCGGTGACCTGAGCACCTTGCTCGTCTGGGGTGCCGCGACCGCGTTCACCATCGCGCTCGTCGCCTACAGCGTCGACCTCGCGCGGATCGTGGAGCACGCGCAGAAGCGTGTGCCCGAGGAGGCGCTCGTCGGGTCCGTCTCCACCCGACCGGCCAGCGCCGTCGGCGGGTCGGAGGACCAGCGCGCCCCCGGCCGGTCCGCGCGCGCCGAGGGCATCGCCCGGTCGACCACGCTGGTCGGTCTCGTGATGCTCTTCGCCGGCATCGTGCTGCGCGGCGTCGCCGCCGGTCGCTGGCCCACCGCGAACATGTACGAGTTCACGATCGTCGGCACCTTCGTCGCCGTGCTCGTCCTCACCCTCGTGCAGCGCCGCCGGGTCATCGCGTTCGTCGGCGTGCTCGTCATGGGCATGGCGGTCCTCGCGCTGGTGCTCGCCCTCAACGTGTTCTACATCCAGGCCGACCAGGTGCAGCCCGCCCTGCAGAGCTACTGGCTCATCCTGCACGTCGGCGTCGCCATCACCGCGACCGGCATCTTCACCGTGGCGTTCGCCGCGTCGGTGCTGCAGGTGCTGAAGAGCTACCGCGAGGAGGGCCTCGCGGTCGCCGACGCCCCCGTGGTGACGGTCGGAGCCGGCGCGTCCGCCGCCGACGGGTCGCTGGTCGGTGTCGCGCGGAGGTCCGACGGCTTCCGCCGCGTCCTCAGCGGACCCAAGATGGGCTGGCTCGAGCAGGTGCCCGGCTCCCGCGAGCTCGAGGCGATGGCGTTCCGGCTCAACGCCATCGCTTTCGTCCTGTGGACCTTCACGCTCATCGGCGGCGCCATCTGGGCCGAGCACGCCTGGGGTCGGTACTGGGGCTGGGACCCCAAGGAGGTCGGCACGTTCGTCGCCTGGGTGACGTACGCCGCCTACCTGCACGCACGCACCACGCGGGGCTGGAGCGGCCGCCGCGCGGCCTACTTCGTCTTCGTCGGGTACGCCGTCGTGCTCATGAACTTCACGGTCGTGAACCTCGTGGTGTCCGGCAAGCACTCGTACTCGGGGATGTGACCCGCGCGGCTTCCGTCAGGACGCGGACGGGCCGTCGTTGCTCGTTCCGCCGTCAGCGCGTCTGCGGTCCTCGTCCAGCCCCCGGAGGAAGTCGGGGTCGTCGTCGGGACCCGCAGTACGTCGGCGACGCGGTGCGTCGGGCGACCCGCCCGGCTGGCCGGCGTAGGCGGTGCGCCGCGACCACCGGACGGCCAGCCACACGATGACCCCGACGAGGGGCACGAGCAGCACGAGCAGCACCCAGAGCGCCGGGTGCACGCCGAGCCGCTCGTCGTGGTTGCTGCGCAGGATGTCGAACACGCAGTACACGGTCAGCCCGATGAGCAGCAGGACGGCCAGGTTCCTCACGTCACCAGAGTAGTCGTCGGCCCGCACCGCGGGGGCGGCCTACCCTTGACCGTGCCTTTCGTCGTCTACTCGGTCCTGCGCCTCGCGCTCTTCGCGGTCTGCCTCGGTCTGCTCTGGTGGGCGGGCCTGCGCTCGTGGTTGGTGGCGATCGTCGCCGCGTTCCTCGCGTGGGCGCTGTCCTACGTGCTGCTGAACGGTCCGCGCGACGCGGCCGCCCGCCAGCTCGCCGAGCGCGCCGAACGGCGCCGCCAGGCCGGCGACCGGGCCGTGCTGGGCAAGCGCGCGCAGGAGGACGCCGACCTCGAGGACGCCGCCGACGAGGCTGCTCGGGGTCTAGAGAGCCAGCCCCACGCCGAGCAGCACGCCGAACGCGAGCTCGAGGAGCCCGGTGCCGGCGAGCACGGGGACCAGCGCGCGGCCGCGGGCGCCGAGCAGCACGGTGACCGCCAGCACGACCGAGGGCGCGAGCAGCACGAGCACGATCAGCGTCCAGACTGACGCGAACGCGCAAACCACGCCGCCGAGCAGCACGGGCAGGATCACCAGCACCGCGTAGACGCGCCGGGAGCGGTTCTCCCCGAGGCGTACGGCCAGGGTCCGCTTGCCGACGAGGGCATCCGTGGGGACGTCGCGCAGGTTGTTGGCCATGAGCAGTGCACACGCGAGCATGCCGACGGACACCGCGCCGACCCAGGCCGGCCACGAGAGCTCGTCGGCCTGCGTGTAGGTGGTGCCGAGCACCGCCACGAGCCCGAAGAACACGAACACGCCGACCTCGCCGAGCCCGCGGTAGCCGTACGGCCGCCGGCCACCCGTGTAGCCCCACGCGGCCAGGATGGCGGCCGCGCCGACGGCGAGCAGCCACCACTGACCGGTGAGGACCACGAGCGTGAGGCCGAGCAGGGCCGCGACGCCGAACGACGCGAACGCCGCGCCCTTGACGGTCCCGGGGCTCGCGGTGCCCGAGGCGGTGAGGCGGAGGGGGCCGACGCGGTCGACGTCGGTGCCGCGGATCCCGTCGGAGTAGTCGTTCGCGTAGTTCACGCCCACCTGCAGCGCGAGCGCGACGCCGAGCGCGAGCGCGGCCCGGCCGAGGTTGGCCTCGCCGAGCTGCGCGGCGGCGCCGGTGCCGACGAGCACGGGGGCAGCCKCCGCGGGCAGCGTGCGCGGTCGCGCACCCTGCACCCAGTCGCTGGCAGTCGTCACGTKGGGGTCCTCTCCAGGGAACGGGCGGCGAGCTGTGCCGTCGCCCGACGGTCGATCTTGCCCGGCCCGCGCACCGGGAGCGAGTCCGTGACCACCAGCCGGCGAGGCGCGTGCGCCGCGCCGAGGCGGTCGGTGACCGCGCGGCGTGCGTCGTCGAGCGTCGGGGGTCGGACGCCGGCGCGGGGGACGACGACGGCGACGACGGCCTGTCCCCACTCCGGGTCGGGCACGCCGACCACGCAGACCTCGCCGACCCCGGGGAGCCCCGCGAGGACCTGCTCGACAGGCCCGGGTGCCACCTTGGTGCCCCCGGAGACCAGCACGTCGTCGGCGCGCCCGAGCACGGTGAGCCGTGAGCCGTCCAGGCTCCCGAGGTCGGTGGTCCGCAGGTGCCGGACGCCGTCCACCTGCACGAACGTCTCCGCATCGAGGTCGGGGCGGCCGAGGTAGCCGTCCGCCAGCACCGGTCCCGCGAGCAGGATCCGGCCGTCGTCGTCGAGCGTGACCCGCACCCCGGCGAGCGGGGTCCCGTCGTAGACGCAGCCGCCGCAGGTCTCGGACATGCCGTAGGTGGTGACCACCGGGACACCGGCGGCCCGGGCGCGCGCCAGCAGCTCCGGCGCGGTCGCGGCGCCCCCGAGCAGGACGGCGTCGAACGTCGCGAGGGCGCTGGTCGCGGCGGGGTCCTCCAGGAGCCGGACGAGCTGTGTCGGGACGAGCGACGTGTACCGGGGCGCGTCGGGGGCCAGGGCCGTCGCCGCGGCGACGAACGCGGGCGCCCGGAACGGGCCGGGCTCCAGCACGACCGGCGTCGTCCCCGCCAGGACGGAGCGGACGAGCACCTGCACGCCGGCGACGTGGTGGGTCGGCAGCGCGAGCAGCCAGCGACCCGGGCCGACGAGCCGCCCGTGGGTCGCCTGCGCCGACGCGCGCAGGGCCGTCGCCGAGAGCAGGACCGCGCGCGGCTCACCGGTCGAGCCGGAGGTCCGCACCACGACGGCGACGTCGTCCGCGACCGACGACGTGGTCCTCGCAGCATCGTCCGGGACCGGGCAGACGGCCGCGCCGGTGCCGTCCAGAGCTGCCGCGAGGGCCGGGAGGAGGAGGTCGGGCCGCGCGGGGACGTCACGCAGCGGCCGGGTCACGCCCCCAAGCGTAGGTGCGCCCGGGCGCGCGCCCGGCCGGGGACCGTGCAGACAGCCCGTAGAGTGTCGCGCGGTTTCACACCCCTAGGAGCATCGTGTCGTCTGTCCTCACCCTCCCGTCCGCCCGGCGTCGTCCGGTCGCGCTCGTCGCGCTGGCCACCGGCGCGGGCCTGCTGCTGGCCGCCTGCAGCGGGTCGCCGACAGCCGACCCGACCGTGGCCGCCCCCGTGACCCAGGCGCCGGTGATCCAGGCGGCGAAGGCTGCTCCGCCGGCGCCCGTCGTCGCGCCCCGCTGGCCGCTGACGGGCGTGACCGCGACCGAGGTGGCCACCCGCCCCGCCCTCGCCGTGAAGATCGAGAACTCGGGCGAGGCGCGCCCGCAGACCGGCCTCGAGCAGGCGGACGTCGTGTGGGAGGAGGTCGTCGAGGGCGGCATCAGCCGCTTCGTGGCCGTCTACCAGTCGCAGGTCCCGGCCGAGGTCGGTCCGATCCGGTCCGTGCGGCCGATGGACCCGGCGATCGTCGCGCCGATGCACGGCCTCATCGCCTTCTCCGGTGGGCAGGCGGGCTTCGTCCAGGCGCTGAAGAACGCGGGCGTCCAGACCATCAGCATGGACGCCGGTGCCGCGGGGTTCTACCGCAAGAAGGGCGTCGCGCCGGCGCCGCACAACGTGTACGGCACGCCGCAGACGTTCTGGGACCAGGCCGACGGCGACCACTCCGCGTCCCCCGCCCCGCAGTTCGTCATCGCCAAGCACCCCGAGCAGGCGAGCGCGGTCGTCTCCGGAGGTGCGTCCGGGACCGTCACCGTCAAGCTCTCGGGCTACGCGAAGCCGACGTGGACGTGGGATGCGGGCACGGGCACGTGGCTGCGCGCCGAGGGCGCGACGCCGGCGACGGTCACGTCGGGGGCCCGTATCGCGGCCACCAACGTGGTCACGCTCAAGGTGCGGCTGGTGAACTCGGGCACGGTGGACCCCGCCGGCAACCCGGTCCCCGAGACCGTGCTCGACGGCTCGGGCGACGCCACGGTCTCGAGCGGCGGCCACACCGTCATGGGCACGTGGACGAAGACGGGCGAGGGCGCGGTCCTCACGCTGGCCACCGCCGACGGCGGCGTGCTGACGCTGGCGCCGGGCACCACCTGGGTCGAGCTGGTCCCGCAGGACTCGGGCTCGGTCACGATCGGCTGAGACGGCCGGGGCTCCCCGTCGCGGGAGCGTCGGCGTGGCAGCCTGGGTCCGTGCCGGACAGCGACAGGGGAACGCGATGACGAGGACGACGCGACGAGGGGTGCGCGGCGCGGCAGCCGCGCTGCTCGCCGGCCTGGCGCTGGCGGTCGCCGCCTGCAGCCCGAGCACGCCGGAGCCGGAGACCTCGACCGCCGCGGCGGTCACCCACGGACCGACGATCGCCCCCGACAAGGGCGCGGCGCCGGTGCCGGCCGTGCCGGTCGTCTGGCCGCTCACCGGCATCGCGGGGGAGCCGGTGGCGCGGCCCTCGCTCGCCGTCAAGATCGAGAACACCGCCGTGGCGCGCCCGCAGACCGGTCTGGACCAGGCGGACATGGTCTGGGAGACCATCGTCGAGTTCGACGTGTCGCGGTTCGTCGCGGTGTTCCATTCGCAGGTTCCCGCCGAGGTCGGGCCTATCCGCTCCGTCCGCCCCATGGACCCCCTGATCCTCGCTCCCATGCACGGGCTGCTGGCGTTCTCGGGCGGCCAGCCCGGCATCCTCGACCTCGTCGCCGCGAGCGGCGTGCAGATGATCAGCCACGACGCGGGCGCGCCCGGGATGTACCGGACCAAGGACCGCGCGGCGCCGCACAACGTGTACGGCACGCCTGCCACGTTCTGGAGCCTCGCCGACGCCGACCACCAGGCGCCCCCCGGCGAGCAGTTCACCATCGCTCGCAGCGCCGACCGCGCCGCAGCGGTCGTCGCCGGTACGCCGGCGAGCACGCTCTCGTTCCGGCTGTCGGCGGCGTCGAGCCCGTCGTGGTCGTGGGACGAAGGGACCGGCACGTGGTTGCGCTCGGAGGGTGCCTCACCGGCGACCGCCCGCAGCGGCGCCCGGTTGTCGGCGGTGAACGTGGTGTCCATCACGGCGGACCACCCGAACACCCAGTTCGGTGCTCAGGGTGGCGCGCCCGTGCCCACGTACAACCTGGTCGGGTCCGGGGACGGCGTCGTCGCGACGGGCGGCAAGACCGTGCCCGTCCGGTGGCAGAAGGACTCCCAGGACGCGCCGATGCGCCTGTTCACCGCCGACGGCAAGCCCGCGGACCTGGCGCCGGGCAACACGTGGGTCGAGCTCGTGCCGGCCGGGTCGGGCTCCCTGACCATCGGCTGACACCGGCGGGTTGTCCTCCCACGGGATGACGTCCGCGATCGGTGTGGCCACCTCAGGGCGGCATCGGCGAGGTCCCTGCGGCCGATGCCGGACGGGTCCCTGCCGGGCGAGGCTCGAGGCATGGCCACTCTCACGCACCACGAAGCCACCGAGCACGACACCCGGTCGCTCGGCGCGGTCGTCGTCTCCGGTCTCGTGCTCGTCGCGCTGCTCGTCGGCGCGGCGGGCGTCCTGGGCGCCGTCGTCGACTTCGCGGGCTGGGCGTTAGCGGGGAGATAACGCTCGCGGGGCGCCTAGTACGCGTACGGGAAGCCCGACCAGTCGGGCTCCCGGCGCTGCAGGAACGCGTCGCGCCCCTCGACCGCCTCGTCCGTCATGTACGCCAGACGCGTCGCCTCGCCGGCGAACACCTGCTGCCCGGCCAGGCCGTCGTCCGCCAGGTTGAAGGCGAACTTGAGCATGCGGACCGCCTGCGGCGACTTGGTCGCGATGATCCGGGCGTACTCGAGGCCCGCCTCCTCGATCCGCGCGTGGTCGACCACGTCGTTGACGGCTCCCCAGGCCAGCGCCTGCTCGGCCGAGTACTCGCGGGCGAGGAAGAAGATCTCGCGGGCCCGCTTCTGCCCCACCTGCCGCGCCAGCAGGGCGGAGCCGTAGCCGCCGTCGAACGAGCCGACGTTGGCGTCGGTCTGCATGAAGCGGGCGTGCTCGCGGCTGGCGATGCTCAGGTCGGCGACCACGTGCAGCGAGTGCCCACCGCCGGCCGCCCACCCGTTGACCAGCGCGACGACGACCTTGGGCATGGTCCGGATCAGCCGCTGGACCTCGAGGATGTGCAGCCGCCCGGCGCGGGCCGGGTCGACGTCCTCCGCCGTCTCGCCCGAGGCGTACTGGTAGCCCGACCGGCCGCGGATGCGCTGGTCGCCGCCGGAGCAGAACGCCCACACACCGTCCTTGGGGCTGGGGCCGTTGCCGGTGAGCAGCACGGTGCCGACGTCCGACGTGGTCCGCGCGTGGTCGAGGACGCGGTAGAGCTCGTCGACGGTGTGCGGGCGGAAGGCGTTGCGGACCTCGGGCCGGTCGAACGCGACCCGCACGACGGGCAGGTCGCGGGCGGCGGCACCGGCGGCCAGCTGGTCCGCGGACGGTCGCGCGAACCCGCGGTGGTACGTGAGGTCGGTGAGGTCCTCGAACCCGTCGACCGTGCGCCAGCGGGTCGGGTCGAACGTGTCGGAGACGGCGGCCGGGAGCTCAGGAGTCACGGCGGCAGCCTAGCCGCGCGAAGCCGTTCTGGTACGCTTGTACCAGACCGTGCGCGGGACGGCGGGGACTGCCACCCGGCGCGCACGCAGAGAGTGGTGCACGACCATGGCCTGGATCGTCCTCATCCTGTCCGGCATGCTCGAGGCCGGCTGGGCGCTGAGCCTCAAGGCGTCCGACGGGTTCAGCAAGCTCGGACCGAGCATCGCGTTCGCGGTCTTCGCCGTCGGGTCCCTCGGCGGCCTCAGCTGGGCGCTCAAGTCGCTCCCGGTCGGCGTCGCCTACGGCGTCTGGGTGGGCATCGGCGCCGCCCTCACCGCCGTGCTCGCGATCGTCCTGTTCCACGAGACGGTGTCGGTGCTGAAGATCGTGTCGCTCGTGCTCATCGTCGCGGGCGTCGTCGGGCTCAACCTGTCCGGCGGAGGTCATGCATGACGAGCAAGGGGGAGCGCCGGCGCGGCGACCTCGCGCGGGCGGCCGCCGCGCTCATGCTCCGCGAGGGCCCCGGCGCCCTCACGCACCGGCGCGTCGCACACGAGGCCGGTGCGTCGGTGTCCGCCACGACGTACTACTTCGGCTCGCTCGACGAGCTCGCGGCAGCGGCGGGGGGTGCGCTGGCCGACGCGTGGGCAGACCACGCCCGGACGGTCCTCGCGGCCGCGGGCCCGTTCGACGACCGCGCGGCCGCTGCGGCGACTCTCGTGGACGCGATCCTGCCGCCCGGCGACGACGCCCAGGTGCGCAGCCACTACGAGCACCTGCTCGCCGCGGGCCGGCACGCGGCGCTCGCGACCGCCTTCGCCGCGGGGCGGTCGGTGGTCGACGAGGTGCTGGCGGAGCTGGTCGCCCGAGTGGGGGCGCCGACGACCGCCGCCGTCACCATCGCGCTGGTCGACGGGGCCGTCGTCACCGCGTTGACGGAGAGCCGACCGGTGCGCCCCACCGCCGTCGCGCTCCTCGTCGCGGCGTGGGCCGCGTGACCCCGACGTAGGCTGGCGACGTGCCGAGAACCCCCGCTGACCTGCACGTCTGGTCGCTCCCGCTGCGCACCCGGTTCCGCGGCCTCACCGTCCGCGACGGCGTGCTCGTGCGCGGCGACGCCGGCTGGGGCGAGTTCAGCCCGTTCTGGGACTACGACGCCGCCGAGTCCGCCGCCTGGTGGCGCGCGGCGCGCGAGGCTGCCGACGAGGGCTGGCCGCCCGCGCTGCGTACCCGGATCCCGGTCAACGTCACGGTCCCCGCGGTCGACGCCGCCACCGCCCACCGCATCGTGCGCGCGTCCGGCGGGTGCCGCACCGCGAAGGTCAAAGTGGCGGAGCCGGGTCAGTCGCTCGCCGACGAGATCGCTCGCCTCGAGGCCGTCCGCGACGCCCTCGGGCCCGACGGCGCCATCCGCGTGGACGCCAACGCCGCCTGGGACGTCGACACCGCCGTGACCCGCCTGGTCGCGCTCGACCGGGCGGCCGGGGGGCTCGAGTACGCGGAGCAGCCCGTCCCGGGTGTGGACGACCTCGCAGCGCTGCGCCGGCGCACCCCCGTGCCGATCGCGGCCGACGAGTCCATCCGGCGCGCCGAGGACCCGCTGGCCGTCGCTCGGGCGGGCGCGGCCGACGTCGTGGTGCTCAAGGTCCAACCGCTCGGGGGCGTGCGTGCCTGCCTGGAGCTGGCCGAGCGGGTCGGGCTGCCGGTCGTCGTCTCGTCGGCGCTCGAGTCGTCGGTCGGGCTGGCCGCGGGGATCGCGCTCGCCGCGGCGCTGCCGGAGCTGCCCTACGCCTGCGGCCTGGCCACCGCCCAGCTGTTCAGCGCCGACCTGGTGACCGACCCGTTCCTGCCGATCGACGGCGCCCTGGAGGTCCACCGCCCGGAGCCCGACGCGGCCCTGCTCGCGGCCGCCGCAGGGTCGGAGGACCTCGCGGCGCGTTGGCGGGCGCGCATCGCGGCGGTCGGCGCTCAGGCATGATGACGAGCGTGACGACGTCGCCCGCCCTCGCGCCCGACCCGGCGACGGCAGCGGCCCGCGTGATCGTCCAGGCCCTCGCGGCCCTGGGGGTCGAGGACGTGGTGCTCGCGCCCGGCTCCCGCAGCGCACCGCTCGCCTACGCGCTCGCGGACGCCGCACGCCCAGACGGGGAGCGGCCGGACGGCGCCCCGGCGCTGCGGCTGCACGTGCGGGTCGACGAGCGGTCGGCGGCGTTCCTCGCGCTCGGCCTGGTGAAGGCCTCGGGTGAGGCCGCCCGCCCCGTGGCCGTCGTCACCACCTCCGGCACGGCCGTGGCCAACCTGCACCCGGCGGTCCTCGAGGCGCACCACAGCGGACTGCCGCTGCTGCTGCTCACGGCCGACCGGCCGCACGAGCTGCGGGGCACCGGAGCGAACCAGACCACCGACCAGGTGGGCATCTTCGGCAGCGCGGTGCGGCTCGCGGTCGACGTGCCGGCGCCCGTCGGCCTTCCCGACGAGGCGCGCAGCCTGCGCCGCGTGGTCTCCCGCGCCGTCGCCGSGGCGACCKGGRCGCGGACGGCGGACCCGGGGCCGGTGCACCTGGACCTCGCCTTCCGGGAGCCGCTGGTCCCCGGCGCCGCGCCGTGGCCCGCGCCGTCGACGGCCGGGCTCACGCATGTCCAGGCGCGGCCCGTGACCGGTGCCGTCCCCGTCGTCGGGGATCCCGGAGCGGCTCCCGCCCGCCGCGGCGGGGTACCGACCGTGCTGGTCGCCGGCGACGGGGCCGGCCCCGGCGCGCGCCGCCTCGCCGAGGCGAACGGCTGGCCCCTGCTGGCCGAGCCGTCGTCGGGCGCCCGCGGCGGCTCCCACGCGATCTCCGCCTACCGGCTGCTGCTCGCGCACCCCGGCCTCGGCGGTGCCGTCCGCCGTGCGGTGGTACTGGGCCGCCCGACCCTGTCCCGGCCCGTGCAGCGCCTGCTGGCGCGCGAGGACGTCGAGGTCGTCGTGGTCGCGCCGCGCGGCGCCGACTGGCCGGACGCCGCCCGCAACGCCCGCGACGTGCTGCTCGAAGCCCCCGCTCGGATGCGCCAGGGCCGCATGCCCGCCCCGGCGGGGTGGCTCGACGCGTGGCGGACGGCGGACGCGGCGGCCGGTGCGGCGATCGACGACGTCCTCGACGGGCTCGACGCCGGACGCCGGTCGCGCAGCGGGACGCGCGTGACGGGGCCGGCGCTGGCACGGGCGGTCGCCCAGGTCAGCGGTGCCGACGATGCGCTCGTCGTCGGGTCGTCGAACCCCGTGCGGGACCTCGACCTGGTGGCCCGCTGGGACTCGCCGCCGGTGGTCCTGGCCAACCGCGGCCTCGCGGGCATCGACGGCACGGTCTCGACCGCCGTCGGCGTCGCGCTCGGGCTCCCRGACCGACGGGTCCGCGGGCTGCTCGGGGACCTCACGTTCCTGCACGACGTCGGAGGCCTGCTGCGCGGGCCGCTCGAGGCGACCGTCCACCTCCAGCTGGTCGTCGCCAACGACGACGGCGGGTCGATCTTCTCGACGCTCGAACCGGGGGAGCCGGCGCGCGCCGACGTGTTCGAGCGCGTCTTCGCGACCCCGCACGGCGCCGACCTCGCTGCGCTGTGCGCGGGGTACGGCGTGCGGCACACGCGGGTCAGCGACGTCGACGGGCTGCTGCCCGCGCTCGCCGCGCCCGGGCCCGGGCTGAGCGTGGTGGAGGTCCGGGTGGACCGCGTCGGGCGGCGCGCCCTGGGCGAGCGGATCGCCGACGAGGTGGCCGTGGCCGTGGCCGCGGCGCTGCCGGCCTGAGCGATCCATCTGAAACTCGCAGCGAACTCCCAGGTTCTGCGAAGCCTCCCTCCAGCGTGACCAGGTGAGATGGTCATCGACCAAGGAGGGCACCACAAGATGACCACCACACCTGAGAACGGCGCGAGCAACCAGCCGCCTGCTGCCGATCAGCACCCCCAGACGCACACGACCCAGCCGCTGCCGGTCCAGCCGACCCAGCCGCTGCCGGTCCAGCACACCCAGCCGCTGCCCGTCGCACCGGCGCACCCCACCAACCCGTTCACGCCGCCGCACCCCGCCGCCCCGGCGGACCAGCGCGCCGCCTACGACGCCGCCCAGGCGGCAGCCGCACAGCAGGCAGCCGCACAGCAGGCAGCCGCCCAGCAGGCTGCCGCCCAGCATGCGGCTCAGCAGGCCGCGGCGCAGCAGGCTGCACAGCCGCAGCCGGCGCCCGTGGACCCGTTCGAGGCCGTCCGCCGTGCGCAGTGGGAGGCCGCACAGCGCGCCGCCGCCCAGGACCCGGCGACGCTGCAGCAGGCTGCCTACCAGCCTGCCGCGGTGTACGCCGCCGCTCCGGCGCCGCAGGGCGCCGTCCCGACGCAGCGCAAGCGCAGCATCTGGCTCCCGGTGACGGGTGCCGCCGCCGCGGCCGCGATCCTCGCCGCCGTCGCCACCGGCGGCCTGACGCACGTGCTGTCCGACGACAGCGCGAACGGCAGCCACCCCGCCTCGCTGGCCACGATCGGCCAGCCGAGCAACGACACCGTGCCCGTCTCCGGCTCGACGAACGACAACCCGAACTGGGAGGCCGTCGCCAAGGCCGTGCAGCAGTCGGTCGTCGCCATCCAGGTCTCCACCGGCAACGGCGGCGGCGCGGAGGGCTCGGGCGTGATCGTCGACGACGCCGGCCACATCGTCACCAACAACCACGTCGTCGCCGACGCGGACCCGGACAGCGTGCAGGTCACGCTGACGGACGGCCGCATCTTCAAGGCCACGATCGTCGGCACCGACGCCACCACCGACCTCGCGGTCATCAAGCTGACCGACGCCCCGGACGACCTCAAGCCGGCCGCGTTCGGCGACTCGTCGAAGGTCATCGTCGGGCAGCCCGTCATGGCCGTCGGCAACCCGCTCGGCCTGGCCAGCACGGTCACCACGGGCATCGTCTCCGCGGTCGACCGCCCCGTCTCCACCTCGGGCGAGAACAGCAACGAGGCGACCGTCACCAACGCGATCCAGATCGACGCGGCCGTGAACCCCGGCAACTCCGGTGGCCCGCTGTTCGACGCCGAGGGCAAGGTCATCGGCATCAACTCCTCGATCGCCACGCTCTCGAGCGAGTCCGGCTCCATCGGCCTCGGCTTCGCCATCCCGGTCGACCTGGTGAAGAACATCGCCGCCCAGCTCGTCGACGACGGCACCGCGGAGCACGCGTTCCTCGGGGTGTCCCTGACGGACGGCACGGCGACGGCCGACGGCGTCACGCGCCGAGGCGCGGTCGTGGCCTCGGTCAGCGACGGCTCGCCGGCCGCCGCCGCCAAGCTGCAGGAGAAGGACACGATCGTCGCGATCGACGGCAAGGCCGTCGGCGGCGCCGAGTCGCTCACCGCCTACGTGCGGGCCCTCCCGTCCGACACCAAGGTCACGCTGACCGTCGTCCGCGACGGCAAGGCCTCGGACGTCGACGTGACGCTCGCGGTCCGCAAGGAGTCGGCGTCGTCCGAGCAGGCTCCGCAGCAGCAGGACCCGCAGCAGCAGGACCCGCAGCAGCAGGACCCGCAGCAGCAGGACCCGCAGCAGCAGGCTCCCGACCAGGGGCAGGGTGACTCCGGTTCGTCGGGCATCCCCGACGGGCTCAGCCCCGACCAGCTGTGGCAGTGGTTCCAGCAGCAGCAGCAGGGCAACCAGGGCTGATCCAGCCCCTCGACCGCCGGCGGCCGCCGGGTCCTCGTCCCCCCGCGGATCCCGGCCGTCGGCCACGCGGTCCGTCCCCGGACCGCCCGCCTGCCCGGCCGACTCCCCTTCGGCCACGGCACGGCCCCTCGGCCGGGATGTCAGCTCGTGCTGGCGTCCCGGCCGAGCGCGTACCGCATGGGGACCAGCTTGGCCTCGGACTCCGCCAGCTCGGCGGGCGGGTCGGACGCGGCGACGACGCCGCAGCCCGCGAACAGGCGCACGCGTCGCGGGTCGTCGGCGTCGACCTGGGCCGAGCGCAGCGCGATGCCCCACTCGCCGTCGCCGTCGGCGCCGAACCAGCCGACGGGCCCGGCGTAGCGCGCGCGGTCCATGCCCTCGATGCGGCGGATGAGCTCGGCCGCCGCGACCGTCGGCGTGCCGCAGACCGCGGCAGTCGGGTGCAGCGCCGCCGCGAGCGCGAGCGAGGACGGGTGCGCTGCGGCGCCGGTGGGCGCCGTGAGCACGGCGGTCACGTCCGACGCGAGGTGCAGGACGTTGGGCAGGTGCAGGACGAACGGCACGTCCGGCACGTTGATCGAGGAGCAGAACGGCTCGAGCGCGTGCGCCACGGACGTCACCGCGTACTCGTGCTCCTCGAGGTCCTTGGAGGAGTGGGCCAGGATGGCCGCGCGGGCCACGTCGGCCGCGTCGTCGCCGGTGCGCCGGATGGTGCCCGCCAGCACGCGCGAGGTGACCAGGCCCTTCTCGGAGCGGACGAGGAGCTCGGGAGTGGCGCCCAGCAACCCGTCCACGCTGAACGTCCAGCACGAGGGGTACTGCGTCGCCAGGCGCTCGAGCGCCCAGCGGACGTCCAGCGGGTGCTCGGTGCGCGCGTGCACGTCGCGGGCGAGCACCACCTTGTCCACGTCACCGGCCTTGATCGCCGCGATGCCGCTCGCGACGACGTCGCGCCAGCCGTCGGCGCTCACGGCCCCGTCCGTGTAGGCGACGTCGCCGGGATCGACGGGCGGCACCCGGGGGCCGACGACGTCGGCGAGCCGCGGCGCGGCGCGCAGCCGGGCGCCCGTCGTGATGGTGGTGAGCCAGGTCCGCCCGGCGCGGCGGCYGATCACCACGCGCGGCACGACGACGACGCCGCCCGCCGGAGAATCGTCGTCGAACGCGAAGGAGCCGAAGGCCACCGGGCCGGTCCCGGGCGCCTGCACCTCGTCGCGGACGATCGCGTGCGCGAGCACGTCGTGCCACGCCCGCTCGGCGTCGGCGAACCGGTCGGCGCCGCCGACCTCGATCCGGAGCGTCTCGCCCCACGCGACGAGCCCGTCACCGCGACGCACCCACGCGAGCGGGGCCTGCGACGGCAGGAGTCCGAGCAGGTCGAGGGGATCGGGTAGGCCCAGGGGGTCCGCGTCCGCAGTGCCCGTCGTCCCGCCGAGCGCGTCGAGCGCGACCGTGCGGACCACGAGAGGCTGCGGGACCGCGTCCGCGGGGGCGGAGGGCTGCGTGCTCATCGGTGCCAGCGTATGCCTGGAGAAGCGGCCCGCCCTGTCGTACGGGCGCGCCGGACCTGCGACGATGGACACATGTCCCGTGCCTCCCTCGACAAGGACCCCCAGGACGTCGCCGCCATGTTCGACGCCGTGGCCCACCGCTACGACCGGACCAACGACGTCATCTCGCTCGGTCAGGACCGCGCATGGCGCAAGGCGACCCTTAAGGCTCTCGACGCCCAGCCCGGTGAGACCGTGCTCGACCTCGCGGCGGGCACGGGCACGTCGTCGGAGCCGATGGCGGACGCGGGCGTGCACGTGATCGCGTGCGACCTGTCCGTCGGGATGCTCGACGTGGGTAAGCGCCGCCGGCCGGACCTCGCCTTCGTCGCGGGCGACGCGCTGCACCTGCCGTTCGCCGACGCGTCGTTCGACGCGGTGACCATGTCGTTCGGGCTGCGCAACGTCAACGACGTCGACGCGGCGCTCGACGAGCTGCTGCGCGTCACCAAGCCCGGCGGCCGGCTGGTGATCTGCGAGTTCTCGCGGCCCACGTTCAAGCCGTTCCGGGCCGTCTACCAGAACTACCTCATGCGGGCGCTGCCGCCCGTCGCGCGGGCCGTCTCCAAGGAGCCCGAGGCGTACGTGTACCTCGCCGAGTCGATCCGCGAGTGGCCCGACCAGCACGCGCTGGGCCTGCTGATCAAGCACGCCGGCTGGACGCACGTCGCGTACCGCAACCTGTCCGGCGGCATCGTCGCCCTGCACCGGGGGACCAAGCCCGACGCCTGACCTGGACGGCGTCCGTCGCCGTTCGCGTGGGGCGGGTCGGGCGGGCAGGCGGGCTGCCCGGTTTCGGCTCACCGAGGACTGAGTCGAGCAATCGCCCAGGAGCGCCCGTTCGGGTGAACAATGGGCCTCGCCGCGCCTCCGCCCGGCGACGTCCTTCCGGCCGACACGCCGCCGTCAACCGGCAGTTCAGGGCACGTTCTTCACCCGCTGCCGCGAGGTAAGGAGTGCCTTCGCAGACAGCCCCAGGGGTGCTGGTTACACTCGCCGGGAGCAGTACGTGAACATCGTCACAAGTGGGGTCACTGGTGGTGGAAGCAACGCACGATGACGCAGATGTCATCGTCGTGGGCGCGGGCCCAGCAGGGTCCGCCGCCGCGTTCCACTGTGCCTCTGCGGGCCTGGACGTGCTGCTTCTGGAGAAGGCGGAGTTCCCCCGGGACAAGGTCTGCGGCGACGGGCTGACGCCTCGCGCGGTGGCCGAGCTGGTGCGGATGGGCCTGCCGATCCGCGAGCAGGACGGCTGGATCCGGAACGTCGGCCTGCGGGTCATCGGGGGAGGCCACCGCCTCGAGCTGGAGTGGCCCGAGCTGTCCAGCTATCCGTCGTACGGCCTGGCGAAGTCGCGCATGTCGCTCGACCACACGCTGGCGGACCACGCGCGTGCCGCGGGCGCCAAGCTGCAGGAGCGCACCACCGTCACGGGTCCCGTGCGCGACGAGCGGTCCGGTCGGGTGGTCGGTATCCGGGCCAAGGTCGAGGGCGAGACAGTCACGTACCGCGCGCCGGTCGTCATCGCCGCCGACGGGGTGTCCGCGCGGCTGGCCACGGGGATGGGCCTGGAAAAGCGGATGGACCGCCCGATGGGCGTCGCGGTCCGCACGTACTTCCAGACCCCGCGGCACGACGACCCGTGGATGGAGAGCCACCTCGAGCTCCGGGACGACGATGGCTTGCTGATGCCCGGCTACGGCTGGATCTTCTCGCTCGGTGACGGCACGGCGAACGTCGGGCTCGGCTCCGTGGCCTCGACGGCCGCGCCGACCAAGGTCGACTACAAGAAGCTGTTCGCCACCTGGATGCGCCACGTGCCTGCCGAGTGGGAATTCACGCCCGACAACCAGGTGGGGCCCGTCAAGGGCGCGGCGCTGCCCATGGGGTTCAATCGCGGTCCGCTCTACTCCAACGGCCTCATGCTCGCGGGCGACTCCGCCGGGATGATCAGCCCGTTCAACGGCGAGGGCATCGCGTACGGGCTGCAGGCCGGCCGGGTCGCCGCCGACGCCATCGCCCAGGGGCTCGCGCGGGGCACCGCCGCCGGGCGCGAGCGGGCGTTCGGCACGTACCAGCGCCGCATGAAGGACGACCTCGGCGGGTACTACACGCTCGGCCGGGTGTTCGTCCGGCTGATCGAGCACCCCGAGGTCATGCGCGTCTGCACGAAGTACGGGCTACCCCGGCCGCTCGTCATGAAGTTCGTGCTCAAGCTGCTCTCCGACTGCTACGAGCCGAAGGGCGGTGACCTGGTGGACCGGGTGATCGCCGGGCTCGCCAGGATCGCCCCCGCCGCATGACAACCCCGACCACAACGAAGTGGAGTGACGCGCGATGAGCAACCCGTACGTCCCGCTGCTCTTCCTCATGGGCATCGCCGCCGTGCTCGCCCTCGGCGGCGTCGGCTCGAGCGTGATCCTGGGTCCGAAGCGCTACAACCGCGCCAAGCTCGAGGCGTACGAGTGCGGCATCGAGCCGACTCCGCACGCCATCGGCGGCGGCCGCTTCCCCATCAAGTACTACCTGGTCGCGATGACCTTCATCATCTTCGACATCGAGGTGGTCTTCCTCTACCCGTGGGCCGTCAGCTTCGCGGACCTGGCGCTGTTCGGCCTGGTCGCGATGATCGGTTTCCTGGTGATCATCACGGTGCCGTTCGTCTACGAGTGGAAGCGCGGCGGGTTCGAGTGGGACTGAACGCTTTCACGAAGGAGTGTTGAGATGGGCATCGAAGAGGCACCGTCCGGGTTCCTGCTCACCACGGTCGAGGACCTGGTCGGGTACTTCCGCAAGTCGTCGCTGTGGCCGGTCACGTTCGGCCTGGCCTGTTGTGCCATCGAGATGATGGCCGCGGGCGCCAGCCGGTTCGACATCTCACGGTTCGGCATGGAGGTGTTCCGGGCGTCCCCGCGCCAGGCGGACCTCATGATCGTCGCCGGCCGGGTCAGCCAGAAGATGGCCCCCGTCGTCCGCCAGGTCTACGACCAGATGAGCGAGCCGAAGTGGGTCCTCTCGATGGGCGTGTGCGCCAGCTCGGGCGGCATGTTCAACAACTACGCGATCGTGCAGGGCGTCGACCACATCATCCCCGTCGACATCTACCTGCCCGGCTGCCCGCCGCGGCCCGAGATGCTCATCAACGCGATCCTCGCGCTGCACGAGCAGATCGAGAACGAGCCGCTCGGCGGCAACCGCAAGGCGGCGGCTGCCGCTGCCGAGGCCGCCGCGCTGGCCGCGACGCCGACGTCGCAGATGACGGGGCTGCTGAAGTGACCGACGAAAAGACGGACGCCGCCGACGCCGCGAAGCCGGGCGACTCGACGACGGCCGCGCAGCCCACCAGCGAGGCCGCCCTCGAGGCCGGCTCGCAGAACATCCCCGCCGAGGGGCGCACGCAGATCGAGGTGGTCGACGTTCGGCGCGGCATGTTCGGCGCGACCGGCTCGGGCGACACCTCGGGCTACGGCGGGCTGGTCACGGCGATCGCGCTGCCCGGCCCCAGCGAGCGACCGTACGGCGGCTGGTTCGACGAGGTCGTCGACATCCTCACCGAGGTGCTCGACGAGTCGGGCACCACGTACGCAGCAGCCGTCGAGTCGGTCGTCGTCGACCGCGAGGAGCTCACGCTGCACGTGGCGCGCGAGCACATCGTCGAGGTCTCCCAGGTGCTCCGGGACGACCAGGACCTGCGGTTCGAGCTGAGCCTCGGCGTCTCGGGCGTGCACTATCCGCACGACGCCGGCCGCGAGCTGCACGCGGTCTACCACCTGGTCTCGGTGACCCACTCGCGGCGGCTGCGGCTCGAGGTCGCGGTCCCGGACTCCGACCCGCACCTGCCGTCGACCGTCTCGGTGTACCCGGCCAACGACTGGCACGAGCGCGAGACGTTCGACTTCTTCGGGATGATCTTCGACGGTCACCCGGGTCTGGCCCGCATCGAGATGCCCGACGACTGGCCGGGCCACCCGCAGCGCAAGGACTACCCCCTCGGGGGCATCCCGGTCGAGTACAAGGGCGCCACCGTGCCGCCCCCGGACCAGCGGAGGTCGTACCGATGACCACCCAGACACCCCACGCGACCCCTCACGTGGTCGACGCCGACACCGAGGGCGTCCCGTCCTTCGAGGCGTCGGGCGGCGACTGGTCCGAGATCGCCGAGGAGGCCGCCCGCCTCGGCGAGGAGCGGATCGTCGTCAACATGGGGCCGCAGCACCCGTCGACCCACGGCGTGCTCCGGCTCATGCTCGAGATCGACGGCGAGACGGTGACCGAGGCCCGCGCGGGCATCGGCTACCTGCACACCGGCATCGAGAAGAACATGGAGTTCCGCACCTGGACGCAGGGCGTGACCTTCTGCACGCGCATGGACTACGTCGCGCCCCTGTTCCAGGAGGCCGCGTACTGCCTGGCGGTCGAGAAGCTGCTGGGCATCACCGACGACGTGCCCGAGCGCGCCACGGTCATCCGGGTCCTGATGATGGAGCTCAACCGGATCACGTCGCACCTGGTCTGCCTGGCCACGGGCGGCAACGAGCTGGGCGCCACGACGATCATGACCGTCGGGTTCACGGCCCGCGAGGAGATCCTCAAGGTCTTCGAGCTGATCTCCGGCCTGCGCATGAACCACGCGTACATCCGCCCCGGCGGCGTCGCGCAGGACATCCCGCCCGGCGCGATCGACACGATCCGCGAGGCGCTCGTGGTGGTCCGCGGCTACTTCAAGCAGCTCGAAGACCTCATGATGGCCAACCCGATCCTGCACCTGCGGCTCAAGGACGTCGGCTACCTGGGCCTGGCCGGCTGCATGGCGCTGGGCATCACCGGGCCGGTGCTGCGGTCGGCGGGCCTGCCGTACGACGTGCGCAAGCACAACCCGTACTGCGGCTACGAGACGTACGACTTCGAGGTCCCCGTCGCGCAGTCGGCGGACTCCTGGGGGCGGCTCGTGCTGCGCCTCGAGGAGTGCTACCAGTCGATGCGGATCGTCGAGCAGACGCTGGACCGCCTGCAGAAGATCGGCCCGGGACCGGTGATGGTGGCGGACAAGAAGGTGGCCTGGCCTGCGCAGATGGCCATCGGGTCGGACGGCATGGGCAACTCGCTCGACCACATCCGCGAGATCATGGGCACCTCGATGGAGGCCCTGATCCACCACTTCAAGCTGGTCACCGAGGGCTTCCGCGTGCCGGCCGGTCAGGTGTTCCAGACGGTCGAGCACCCGCGCGGCGAGCTCGGCGTGCACCTGGTGTCCGACGGCGGGACGCGGCCGTACCGCGCGCACTTCCGCGACCCGAGCTTCAACAACCTGCAGGCCACGTCGATCATGTGCGAGGGCGGGCAGGTGGCCGACGTCGTCGTCGCCGTCGCGTCGCTCGACCCGGTGCTGGGAGGGGTGGACCGATGAGCATCGAGACCAGCCGCACGCACAAGACCGCCTACGACGCCCAGACGCACGCGCGCCTCACGGCCGACTCGGACGTGATCGTCGCCCGCTACCCGCAGGCGCGCTCGGCGCTGCTGCCGATGCTGCACCTCGTCCAGGCGGAGGACGGCTACGTCAGCCCGCGCGGGATCGCGTTCTGCGCGCAGCACCTGGGCCTGACCACGGCCGAGGTGTCCGCGGTCGCCACGTTCTACACGCAGTACAAGCGGCACCCGAACGGCACCTACACGGTGGGCGTCTGCACGAACACGCTCTGCGCGATCATGGGCGGCGACGCCATCTGGGAGGACCTCTCGGACCACCTGGGCATCGGGCACGACGAGACCACCGACGACGGCGTGATCACGCTCGAGCGGGTCGAGTGCAACGCGGCCTGCGACTACGCGCCGGTCGTGATGGTCAACTGGGAGTTCTTCGACAACCAGACCCCCGAGAGCGCCCGGCAGATCGCGGACGACCTCACCGCGGGAAAGCCCGTGGTCCCGACGCGCGGCGCGGCGAGCGTGTGCTCGTTCAAGGAGATGTCGCGCGTGCTCGCCGGCTTCGGTGACGGGCGTGCCGACGAGGGCGTGGGCGCGGGCGTGCCGACGCTGCGCGGCCTCGCGCTGGCCCGCGCGGAGGGCTGGACCGCCCCGGAGTTCCCCGAGGGCACGGTCGCCGCTGCCGGCGGCACGCACGAGCCGAAGGTCGGCGGCGAGCAGTCGAGCGCCCAGCGCCCCGTCACGACCCCGGGCGACGTCTCGCCGGCCGGCGAGCAGAAGAAGCAGTCCACCGACGACGCGAAGGAGTCGTGATGGCGACGACCCTCACCCCGGTGCTCACGGACACGTGGGACGCCGACCGCTCGTGGTCGCTCGCGTCGTACGAGGACGCCGGCGGCTACCGCGGCCTGCGCCGCGCGCTCGGCATGCAGGCAGCCGACGTCGTCACCATGGTCAAGGACTCCGGCCTGCGCGGCCGCGGGGGAGCGGGCTTCCCGACGGGCATGAAGTGGGGCTTCCTGCCCGCGCCCGACGGCGGCCCGCGGTACCTCGTCGTCAACGCCGACGAGTCCGAGCCGGGGACCTGCAAGGACATCCCGCTGATGATGGCCAGCCCGCAGCACCTGATCGAGGGCATGATCATCACGAGTTACGCCATCGGCTGCCACCACGCGTTCCTCTACGTGCGCGGCGAGGTGCTCCACGTGTACCGGCGCCTGCTGCTGGCCATCGAGGAGGCCCGCGCCGCCGGGTACCTCGGCACCGACATCCTCGGTTCCGGGTTCGACCTGGAGATCACCCTGCACTCCGGTGCGGGCGCCTACATCTGTGGCGAGGAGACGGCGCTGCTCGACTCGCTCGAGGGCCTGCGCGGCCAGCCGCGGCTCAAGCCGCCGTTCCCCGCGGTCGCCGGCCTGTACGCCCGCCCGACCGTGGTCAACAACGTCGAGTCCATCGCGTCGGTACCGGGCATCGTCGTGGGCGGCTCCGACTGGTTCAAGTCCATGGGCACCGAGCGGTCGACCGGCCACGGGCTGTTCTCCCTGTCCGGCCACGTCACGCGGCCCGGGCAGTACGAGGCCCCGCTGGGCATCACGCTGCGCGAGCTGCTGGAGATGGCGGGCGGCATCCGCGAGGGCCACGAGCTGAAGTTCTGGACGCCGGGCGGCTCGTCGACCCCGATCTTCACCGCCGAGCACCTCGACGTGCCGCTCGACTACGAGTCCGTGGGTGCGGCCGGCTCGATGCTGGGCACGCGCGCGCTGCAGATCTTCGACGAGACGACGTCGGTGGTCCGGGCCGTCACGCGCTGGACCGAGTTCTACAAGCACGAGTCCTGCGGCAAGTGCACCCCCTGCCGCGAGGGCACGTACTGGCTGACGCAGGTGCTGCAGCGGATCGAGGCCGGGCAGGGCACGCTGGCGGACATCGACCTGCTGCTCGACCTGTGCGACAACATCCTGGGCAAGGCGTTCTGCGCGCTCGGTGACGGGGCGACCAGCCCGATCACGTCGGCGGTGCAGTACTTCCGCGACGAGTTCGTGGCGGGGACCCACACGCCGGCAGACATCCTGTTCCCGCCGGAGCAAAGCAGCCTGTTCGCCTACACGCCGAAGCACGAGCTCGCTGGGGTGCACGCATGACGATCCTGTCCTCCGGGCCGACGACGTCCCTGGTCCCCGCCGCCCCGGTCGCACCGGTCGAGCCCGCGACCGAGACGGTCACGTTCATCGTCGACGGCATCGAGACCGCCGTGCCCAAGGGCACGCTCGTCATCCGTGCCGCCGAGCAGCTCGGCATCCAGATCCCGCGGTTCTGCGACCACCCGCTGCTCGCCCCGGCCGGCGCGTGCCGCCAGTGCCTGGTCGAGGTCTGGGCGCCGGGGCGCGACGGCAAGCTGGCCAAGATGCCGAAGCCGCAGGCCAGCTGCACGCTCGAGGCCACGCCGGGCATGCAGGTCAAGACGCAGCACACCTCGCCGGAGGCCGACAAGGCCCAGCACGGCGTCATGGAGCTGCTGCTGGTCAACCACCCGCTCGACTGCCCGGTGTGCGACAAGGGCGGCGAGTGCCCCCTGCAGAACCAGGCGATGAGCAACGGCCGGGCCAGCACCCGGTTCGTCGACGTCAAGCGGACGTTCCCCAAGCCCATCGCCATCTCGACGCAGATCCTGCTCGACCGGGAGCGCTGCATCCTCTGCCAGCGGTGCACGCGGTTCTCCGAGGAGATCGCGGGCGACGTGTTCATCGACCTGCAGAAGCGCGGAGCCAATCAGCAGATCGGCACGTTCGACACCACCGTGCTCGGCTTCGAGGGCGAGGCCCCGCTCGGCGCCGCCGCCGAGGACGCCTCGGGCCGGCCGTTCGCGTCGTACTTCTCCGGCAACACCGTGCAGATCTGCCCGGTGGGCGCCCTGACCAGCGCGGCCTACCGGTTCCGCTCGCGGCCGTTCGACCTGGTCTCCACGCCGGGCGTCGGCGAACACGACTCCCAGGGGTCGGCCATCCGCATCGACCACCGCCGCGGCGTCGTGCTGCGCCGGCTGGCGGGCGAGGACCCGGTGGTCAACCAGGAGTGGATCACCGACAAGGACCGCTTCGCCTTCACCTGGCAGTCCGCGCCGGACCGCATCACCACGCCGCTGGTCCGCAACGCCGACGGCGAGCTCGAGCCCGCCAGCTGGGTCGAGGCGCTCGACGTCGCCGCCGCCGGCCTGCGGGCCGCCCAGGCGCCCGACGACCCGCGCGACACCGCGATCGGCGTCGCCGTCCTGCCGGGCGGTCGCCTCACGCTCGAGGACGCCTACGCGTACGGCAAGTTCGCCCGCGTGGCGCTGGGCACCAACGACGTCGACGGTCGGGCCCGCCCGCACTCGGCGGAGGAGGAAGCCTTCCTCGGCCACCACGTCGCCGGGCGCACGCTCGAGGTCACGTTCGCCGACCTCGACCGGGCACCCGCCGTGCTGCTCGTCGGCCTCGAGGTCGAGGAGGAGGCCGGCATCGCGTTCCTCCGGCTGCGCGACGCGGTCGTCTCCCGCAAGGCGAAGGTGCTCTCCGTCGCCGCGCTCGAGAGCCGCGGGCTCCAGCGACTCTCCGGCACCCTGCTCCCGGCCGCGCCCGGCACGGAGGCCGAGATCCTCGACGGCATCGGGACCGACAGTGCGCTGGCCGACGCCGCCGCGCTGCTGGGCGCCGACGGCGCCCTCATCCTGGTCGGCGAGCGCCTGGCGGGCGTGCCCGGCGGGTTCTCCGCGGCCGTGCGGCTCGCGCAGCGCACCGGCGCCCGCCTGGCGTGGGTCCCGCGCCGCGTGGGCGAGCGCTCCGCGGTCGAGGCCGGCCTGCTCCCGTCGCTGCTGCCCGGGGGCCGCCCGGTCGCCGACTCCGCCGCCCGCGTCGACCTGGCCGCGGTCTGGGGCGTCGAGCACC
>NZ_JBFUAI010000016.1:0-118863 GCF_056406355.1 Cellulomonas sp. P1_C4
GGGGACGTCGTGCTGGCGGCGGGCACCCGGCTCGGCGCCCGCCAGCTGGCCCTGGCCGCAGCGATGGGCCGCGGCCGGCTGCGGGTCCACCCGACGCCGCGCGTGGTCCTTCTCTCGGTCGGCGACGAGCTGGTCGAGCCCGGCACGAACGCGGACCGGTCCGGGAACGGGGTGTTCGAGGCCAACGGGCACGCGCTGGAGGCCGCGGTGCGCGACGCCGGTGCCGCCTCGGTGCGGGTCGGCATCCTGGGCGACGACCGCGCGATCCTGCGCGAGGCGATCGAGGACCAGCTGGTCCGCGCCGACCTCATCGTCATCACCGGTGGCCTGTCGGAGCTGACGAACGACACGGTCAAGGACGTGCTGGCGCCGATGGGTAGCGTGCGGCTCGACCACATCGCGATGACACCCGGGCAGCGGCACGGCTTCGGCACGGTCGCGGACGAGCTGGCCAGCGACAAGTCCGTCCCGATCTTCGCCCTGCAGGGGCACCCCGTCGCCGCGCAGGTGTCGTTCGAGGTCTTCGTCCGGCCCGCGCTGCGGGCCATGGCCGGGCACGCGGAGCTGTTCCGGCCGTCGGTCGCCGCGGAGGTCACCGAGGGCTGGCTGTCCCCGCCCGGGCTCCGGCAGTTCGTGCCCGCCACGGTGCTGGGCTCGCCCGACGAGGGGTACCACCTCACCCCCATCGGTGACCCGTCGGCGCCCACGATCAACGCGCTCGCGCAGGCCAACGCGCTCGCGGTCGTCGGCGAGCAGGACCTGACGGTGCACCCCCGCCAGGTGATCCACTGCCTCGTGCTGGAGGGTTGATGGCACCGGGTTGGCCCGCCGTGCTGGTGGAGGGCGACGTGCGGCTGCGTCCGCTGCGGCGACGCGACCAGGAGACGTGGATGGCGCTGCGCGCGCAGAACGCCGCGTGGCTCGAGCCGTGGGACGCCACGAGCCCGGTGCCGGTGACGGGGCCGCGGCCGTCGTTCGGGACGTTCGTGCGCTCGCTGTCCTCGCAGGCGCGCGCCGGCGTCACGCTGCCCTTCGCCGTCGACCTGCGCGGCACGCTCGTCGGCCAGCTCACGGTCTCCTCGATCACGTACGGCTCGTTGCGGTCGGCGGCGATCGGGTACTGGGTGTCCGAGCACGTCGCGGGCCTCGGCGTCACGCCGACCGCCGTGGCCCTGTCCACCGACCACTGCTTCACCGCGCTCGGGCTGCACCGCGTCGAGGTGAACATCCGCCCGGAGAACCGGCCGTCCCTGCGCGTCGTCGAGAAGCTGGGTTTCCGCGACGAGGGGCTGCGCGAGAAGTACCTGCACATCCAGGACCGCTGGTGCGACCACCGCACGTTCGCCCTGACCGTCGAGGACGTCCCCGACGGGCTGCTGGCGCGCTGGCGGGCCCGGAACGGGTGACGCACAGGCCGACACGCCGGGGCGGTCCCGGAGAGGTGCGGCCCCGGCGCCTACCGTCGTGACGTGAACGATCTCGCAGGACCGGTCGCGCTCGCGCTGGTGGTCCTGTGGGTGGCGTACCTGGTGCCGCACAAGCTGCGGCACCGGCAGCAGCTGCTCGAGTCCCGGGCGGACGACCGGTTCTCCGAGGCGCTGCGCGTGGTCGCGGTGAGCGACCGGCGCATCCGCCAGGAGGCCGCCTCCGCGGAGTGCGGGCCGACGGCAAGCAGTACCGCGGGGCTGCTGACCCCGAGCAAGGGGCTCCCGGTGGCCACCGGGAGCGCGACAGGAGGCACCACCGTGGACCGACCGCACGGCACCCAGGACCGGATCACCGCCGACGCCGCACGCCGCGCCGCGCAGGCACGCGCCGCCCGAGCGGCCTCGGTCGCCCGCCGAGCCGCTGCCGCGCGCCGACGCGCCGTCCTGGCGGGCCTGCTCGTGGTCGCGACCGTCCTCGGCTGGGCCGCCGTCGGGCTGAGCCCGATGGTGACGTGGGTCGCCGGCGCCGTGCCCACCGTCCTGCTCGGCTCCGTCCTCGTGCTCGGCCGTCGTGCGGTCCTCGCGGGGCGCGAGGCCGACGAGGCCTGGGAGCAGAAGATCGCCGACGAGCGCCGCGTGGCCTCCGGGCCGCGCACCGGCGCCATGCGGGCGGTGGCGACCGCCTCGAGCGCGGCCGCACCGAGCGCCGCTGCCAAGCCGGCCGCTGCCGAGACGTCGGCTTCCAAGGCCACCGCTGCCAAGACGTCGGCTTCCCAGGCCACCGCTGCCACGACGTCGGCTTCCAAGCCTGCCGCTGCCAAGACTGCGGCCGAGACCGCGACGGCGGCGCCCACCGCGGCGCCGATGGCCTTCGTCACGGGCCGCGCCGTCCACCCGTCCGACGCCAGCACCGAGATCTTCGAGCGCATCGTCGAGGACAAGGGGGAGTCCGACGGACCCGCCCGGCACGCGTCGACCGGGCAGGTCCCGGTGGTCCGCCGCTCGGTGACCGACCGCGCGACGCCGACCGACGAGGACGAGGCGTGGTCCCCGGTCCCGGTGCCCCGCCCGACCTACACGATGAAGGCGTCGGCCCCCCGCCGCGAGCCGGCCCCGCTGGACAACCTCGAGGGCTCGACGGCCGCCCGCACGGCGGAGGTCGAGGCGCCCGCCGACGCCGAGCGCGCACCGCTCGAGGCGCCGGTGGAGACGACCGGCAGCATCGACCTGAACGCCGTCCTGGCCAAGCGCCGCGCAGCCGGGGAGTGAGCGGCGTGGCTCTGGCGATTTCGCGATAGGCCCAACGCTGGTGTTAGTCTTTAGCCCGCTCGCGGGGCTGTGGCGCAGTTGGTAGCGCGTCTCGTTCGCAATGAGAAGGTCAGGGGTTCGAATCCCCTCAGCTCCACCCGCAGACGAAGGCGGCCCCCCATCCGGGAGGCCGCCTTCGCCGTTCTCAGGGTCTTCTGGTCGCCTGCGTGACGTGGCTAGGGATGGCGAAGGCGGCCCCACGGGTGGGGCCGCCTTCGACGCAATGCTCAGATCAGGCTGCGGCGGCGGCTGCGACTGCCGGAGACCGCGGCCACGCCGACCGCGGCGAGGACGACCTGGAACAGGAGCTCGATCCAGTCCACGCCGTCGGTGTTCTGCACGCCGACCAGGCTGGCCAGCCACGTGCCGATGAGGGCCGCGACGATGCCGATGACGATGGTCAGCAGGACCGAGATGCGCTGACGACCGCGCACGAGGAGACGGCCGAGGATGCCGATCACGGCGCCGATGATGATGGCGGAGATGATGCCTTCGGGGGTCATGGGAACTCCTTGACTTCGAGGGGTTCGTTCGAGTACGACGAGTGAATCTAGGGGGGATCCGCCGGATCCGCGCGCTGAGCGCGGTGACACACTGTCGCCGTGCCCTTGATCGCGCCCGTCCGGACGCTCCGCGGATGGATCGATCCGCTGGTGGTGCTGATCCTCTCGGCCCTGCTGCTGGGGCTCCTGCTGCCGGCCCGCGGCACCGCGGCCGACGTCCTCGACCTGCTGCGCACCGCGGCGATCGTTCTGCTGTTCTTCCTCTACGGCGCCCGCATGTCGACGGCGGAGGTCCGCGCCGGGCTGCGCAACTGGCGGCTGCAGGGGTCGATGCTCGCGGCCACCTACGTCGCGTTCCCGCTGCTCGGGCTGCTGGTGCAGCTGCTGCCGGACGCGCTCGTCTCGCCCGAGGTCAAGACGGGTCTGCTGTACCTGTCCCTGCTGCCGTCCACGGTGCAGGCCTCGATCGTGTTCACCTCGGTCGCGCGCGGCAACGTCGCGGGCGCGATCACGGGGGCGACGATCTCGAACCTGGTCGGCATCGTGCTCACGCCCCTGCTGGTCGGCCTGCTCCTGGTGCGCACCACGGGAGGCGTCGGGAACCCGGCGGGCATCCTGCTCCAGCTGCTGCTGCCGTTCGCCGTCGGCCGGCTGGTGCACCGGTGGATCGGCCCCTGGGTCCGGGCGCACGCACGTCTCACCCGCGTGGCCGACCGTGGCTCGATCGTTCTCATCGCCTACGCCTCGGTGAGCGCGGCGACAGTTTCCGGCGCGTGGGCGCACGTCACCTGGGTCGCCGTCGTCGTCCTCGTGGCGGTCTGCGCGGCGATGCTCGCCACGATGCTCGTGCTCACGTGGACGGGAGGCGGGCGGCTCGGGCTCGATCGCGGCGACCGGGTCGCGCTGCTCATGTGCGGGTCGAAGAAGAGCCTGGCGACGGGCCTGCCGATGGCGGCCGTCCTGTTCAGCCCGACCCTCGCCGCCGCCGTGGCCCTGCCCGTGATCGTGTTCCACCAGCTGCAGCTGGCGACATGCGCGGTGCTCGCGCGCCGGCTGGCCGCGCAGGTCGAGTAGCGTCTCCCCGGAACGATTCGACAGAGTCGATCCGAGCCCATCAGCACACCCCGCCGAGGAGCTTTCGTGCCCGACGTCATCGCCGTCGTCCCCCAGCCAGCCGTGCTCGACCGGACCGCCGACGCGCCGTTCGTGTTCACGCAGGCGACCACGGTGGTCGTCGACGGCCGCCCGGACCTCATCGGCATCGCGGTGCTCGCCGCGGACCTGCTGGGACGCGTCAGCGGCCACGCCGTCGAGGTGCGCTACGCCGAGGCCGGGGCGTCCGACATCGTGCGGCTCCGGCTGGTCGACTCCCTGCCGCCCAGCGACGAGGCTTACCGGCTGGTCGCGCGCAACGGCCGTATCGACCTCGAGGCGCGGACGCCCGCCGGTCTGGTGCGCGCCATCGTCACGCTGCGCCAGCTGGTGGTGACCGCTCCCGGCGGGACCGTCCGGGTGCCCGCGGTCCGCATCGAGGACTGGCCGCGCTACGCGTGGCGCGGCCTGTCGGTCGACGTCGCCCGGCACTTCGTCACCGTGCCGGACCTCAAGGTCGTCATCGGCCTGATGGCGCACTACAAGCTCAACGTGCTGCACCTGCACCTGACCGACGACCAGGGCTGGCGGCTGCACGTGCGGTCGAGGCCGCTGCTGACGCGGCTGTCCAGCAGCACGGCCGTGGACGGCGACCCGGGCGGCTACTACTCGGCGGAGGACTTTGCCGACATCGTCGCGTACGGCGCGGTGCGTGGGGTCCGCGTGGTGCCCGAGATCGATGTCCCCGGGCACGTCAACGCCGCCACGCACGCCTACGGCGACCTGACCCCGTCCGGGGAGCCGACCGACGAGTACACGGGCATCGAGGTCGGCTTCAGCCGGCTGCACGCCGACCTGCCCGCCACCGGCCCGTTCCTGCGCGAGGTGTTCGCCGACGTCGCCGCCATGACGCCGGGCGACTACGTGCACATCGGCGGCGACGAGGTGCTGACCATGGAGGCCGACGAGTACGCGACCCTGGTGGCCGCCGCGTCGGACGCGGTCCGCGCGGCGGGCAAGAAGGTGGTCGGTTGGCAGGAGATCGCGCACACCCCGCTCGAGCCCGGCACGGTGGTGCAGTACTGGGACACCCGGGTGGATCCCGCGCCGTTCGTCGAGGCGGCGAAGGCGGGGGCGCTCCTGCTCATGTCGCCGGGGTCGAAGGCCTACCTGGACATGAAGTACGACGCCAGCACCGAGCTGGGCCTCGAGTGGGCCGGGCACATCGAGCTGCGCGACGCCTACGACTGGGAGCCGTCGACCCTCATCGAGGGCGTGCCTGCGGCATCGGTGATCGGCGTGGAGGCGGCCGTCTGGACCGAGACGCTGCGCGACCTGCCGTCGCTCGTCCAGATGCTGCTGCCGCGCCTGGCCGCGATCGCCGAGGTGGCCTGGTCGACGCCGGAGCGGCGCGACTGGGAGGACTTCCGCACCCGCGTCGCCCGCCAGGCACCGTTCTGGGACCGGCTGGGTCTGCCCTTCTACCGCAGCCCGCAGGTGGACTGGCCGAGCTGACCGGCTAGATCCAGGTGCGCAGCCACATGTGGGAGTGCCAGAAGTCGTACGGCACCACCCACGCGGACCAGACCGGGTAGAAGAACGCGCTGACCAGCACGATCAGGCCGACCAGCAGCCCGCAGCCGATGATCGCCCACCGCCTGCCGCGGGGGTCCAGGTCCTTCGGGCCGACCACCAGCCCCATGACGTAGACGAGCGTGAGCACGACCCAGGGCGTGAACGCGATCGAGTAGAACGTGAAGATCGTGCGGTGCGCGTAGGCGAACCACGGCAGCCAGCCCGCGATGATGCCGGAGAGCACGGCGCCGGCGCGCCAGTCCCAGTAGCGGAACAGCCAGACGACCGCGACGATGATCGCCGCCGCCGCGCACCACCAGAGCACGGGGTTGCCCAGCGCGACGATCGCCTGCGAGCAGCTGGGGCCCCCGCACGCGTCCTGGGCCGCCTGGCCCGTGAGCCCGGAGACCTCGGTCGGGTAGAAGAACGACGTGGGCCGCCACTGCACGATCCACCCGAGCGGGTGGGCCGCGTAGGAGTGCGGGGTCTCGAGACCGTTGTGGAACGCCCACATGTCCTGGTGGTACTTCCAGAACGAGCGCAGCGCCGGCGGCAGCCACTGGACCCCCTGGTCGGGGTTCTGCTCGGCCCACAGCCGCCCGTACGACTGCCGGTGCGCGAACCACGACCACCACGAGGCGAGGTAGACGGAGACCGCGATGCCGACCATCGCGACCCCGGCCACGATCCCGTCCTTGACGATCCCGGCACGCATCCAGTGCCGGACCCCGATGGTGCGTCGCGCGGTGATGTCCCAGGCCACGGAGAACAGGCCGAACACCGCGAGGAAGTACATCGCCGACCACTTGGTGCCCAGCGCGAGGCCCAGCAGCACCGCCGCCGCGAGGCGCCACCAGCGGACCCCGAGGCGTGGACCGTCCTGGAGCTCCTCGCCCGCGTCGAGGCGCGCCGCGGCCCGGTCCGCCAGTCGTCGTCGGGCCTGGTCGCGGTCGAGCAGCAGCGCGCCGAACGCCGCGAGCAGGAAGAACATGAGGAACGGGTCGAGCAGGCTGACGCGCGACATGACGATCGCCTCGCCGTCGACCGCCATGAGCAGGCCGGCCGTCGTGCCCAGAGCCGTCGAGGCGAACAGCCGGCGCCCGATGCGCGCGACCATGAGCACCGCGAGCGTCCCGCAGATGGCCGCCGAGAGCCGCCATGCCGCGGAGCTGCCGACCCCGCCGCCGACGTGGATCCCGAGCGCGATCAGCCACTTGCCGATCTGCGGGTGGACCACGTACTCGCCGACGTCGGTCAGCCCGCTGGTGTTGCCGGCCTCGAACGCCGGGTTGGGGTTGTCGCCCCACTGCGCCTCGAAGCCGTTGACCAGCAGCGAGTACGCGTCCTTGACGTAGTACGTCTCGTCGAACACCAGCTTGTGCGGGCGGCCGAGGTCCCAGAACCGCAGGAGCCCGCCGAGCAGCGTCACCGCGAGCGCCCACGCCCAGCCCGTCAGGCGAGCGCGCGGGTCGCGGTCGAGCGCCAGGCTGTCGTCGCCGAGGAGCCGGCGCAGGAACCGGCCGCGGTGCGACTCCTGCGGTCCCTCCACGGCGCGCGGCTCACCGTCGGGCACGACCTCGACCGGGACGTCGGTCTCGGTGGGCGCCGACGCGTCCGCGGGCAGGTAGTCCGTCGGTGCGTCGTCGGGACCGGGGGAGGCGGCGGCGACTCCCTGACGTTCGGTCAGGGTCGAGGCGTCGGCGTCTCCGGTGGGCGGCACCGGGTCATCGTAGGGGTGGGGGCTGTGCTGCGGGAGGGGGCCGTCCAGGTGGCAGGCTGCAGCGTGTGACCCCCGTGAGCCCCTCCGCGCAGACCCCGGGCCGCCTCGTGCTGGCCGCGACGCCGATCGGCAATACCGAGGACGCCTCCGCGCACCTGCGACGGCTGCTCGCGGAGGCCGACGTCGTCGCCGCGGAGGACACGCGACGGCTGCGTGCGCTCGCCGCGCGCCTCGGCGTGGACATCGGCGGGCGGGTGGTCAGCTTCCATGAGCACAACGAGGTCGAGCGGTCGGCGGACGTGCTCGCGGTCGTCGCGGGCGGCGGCACCGTCGTCGTCGTGACCGATGCCGGGATGCCCGCCGTCTCCGATCCCGGCTTCCGCGTGGTGGGTGCGGCGGTCGCCGCCGGGCTGCCCGTCACGGCCGCGCCCGGGCCGAGCGCGGTGCTCACGGCCCTCGCGCTGTCGGGTCTGCCGACCGACCGCTTCTGCTTCGAGGGCTTCCCGCCCCGCAAGCCCGGGGAGCGCGCACGGGCGTTCGAGCTGCTGGCCGACGAGCGCCGCACGATGGTGTTCTTCGAGGCGCCGCACCGGCTGGACGACACCCTGGGCGCGATGGCCGGGGCGTTCGGCCCCGACCGGCCCGCCGCCGTCTGCCGCGAGCTGACCAAGACCTACGAGGAGATCGTCCGTGGCCCGCTCAGCGAGCTGGCGGCGTGGGCCGCGGCCGACCAGGTGCGCGGCGAGATCGTCGTCGTGGTCGGCGGAGCGGTGGGCGCCGTCGAGCTCTCGACCGCCGACCTGGTGGCCGAGGTGCTGTCCCGCGCGGACGGTGGGGAGCGCCTCAAGGACGCCGTCGCGGAGGTCGCCGCCGCGGCCGGCGTCCCGAAGCGCGACCTGTACGCCGCGGCCCTGGCGGCAAAGAGCCGCTGACCGCCGCACGTGGCCCCAGAGTGCGGGCGAGCGCGGGCCGTGCTGGGCTGGAGCATGAGCTGGCTGGGTCGGGCGGTCGCGGCGGCCGTCTGCGCCGTCGCGCTCGCGGCCTGTGGCCCCGACGGGCCGGCGCCGAGCCCGTCGCCGGCGGCGTCGTCGTCCTCGTCGACCGCTCCCGCAGCCCCGGCCACCGTCGAAGTGACCTCGGTCGACGAGATCATCGGCGACCTCGACGTCCCGTGGGGTCTCGCGTTCCTGCCGGACGGCGTGGCCGTGGTCACGCTCCGCGATGCCGCGCGCCTGATCCGGGTGGGAGCGGACGGCGCCGCGACGACGGTGACCGGACCGGGCGCCGACCAGCTGACGGATCTCGTCGTCCCGGCCGGCGAGGGCGGCCTGCTGGGCGTGGCCGTTCTGAGGTCGTCGGGAAGCGCGGTCGACCTGGCCCTCTACGCGACGGCCGCCGACGACAACCGCGTGCTGGTCGGCGCCCTCGACGGCTCGACGCTCGGGGAGCTGCGGCCGATCGTCACGGGCATCCACAAGGCGGGCAACCACGACGGCGGCCGGCTCGCGGTCGGCCCCGACGGCTACCTCTACGTCACGACGGGCGACGCCGGCGACCGGCCCTCCGCGCAGGACCCCGACAGCCTGAACGGCAAGATCCTGCGGGTCACGTTCGACGGCGACCCCGCGCCGGGCAACCCCGAGCCGGACTCGCCCGTGTGGAGCCTCGGGCACCGGAACGTGCAGGGTCTCGGCTGGGCGCCGGACGGTCGGATGTTCGCCTCCGAGTTCGGGCAGGACACCTGGGACGAGCTCAACATCATCGAACCTGGCGGCAACTACGGCTGGCCGGCGGTCGAGGGGCAGTCCGACGATCCGGCGTTCGTCGCGCCGGTCGCCACCTGGGCGACCGACGACGCCTCGCCGAGCGGCCTCGCCGTCACCGACGAGGGCGTGTACCTGGCCGCGCTGCGCGGGGAGCGGCTCTGGCGTGTGCCGCTGACCGCCGACGGCGTCGGGACGCCGCAGGCGCTGCTGGTAGGGGAGTACGGGCGCCTGCGCGCGGTCGCGGTCGCGCCGGACGGGTCGCTGTGGGTGGTCACCAACAACACCGACGGCCGCGGGGAGCCGCGCCCGGGCGACGACCGCATCCTGCGCGTGGTCGTCGGCTGAGGGAGAGCGGAGGCCGCCGCTCGGTGCCGGCCGCCGCGTGGCGCAGGCCGCGGCTCGGTGCCGGCCGCCGCATGGCGCAGGCCGCCGCCGAGGGCGCTCGACCCTGCCGCGCTTGTGACCGGTGGTGCTGTTGAGGCGGCTGGAGGTGCGCGTTGGCGCTCACACGCACCAAGTGCGGCAGCCTCCGACGACGACGCCCCCCGTCGCCCACCCGCCCCCAGCACCCGACACATGCCCGTGTGCCCACAGAACCGCCGCACGTCGATCCGCCTGCCATCGCAGCCGCGGTCGGATCCCCGGGTGTGGTCTCCCATCTCTCAGCGGCTGGCGGCGCTCGGCGGTGCCGGGCGGCGCAGCGACCTCGTGCGACGACGTGCCGACGACGACGCGCTGGGTCGGGCGGTCGCCGACGGGACGGTTCTCCGCGTGGGGCGGGGCGTGTACCGGCTGCCAGGCACACCGGACGCCGTCGTGGCAGCCGCGACGCACGGTGCGCTCGTGGCTTGCATCTCCGCCGCCGAGCTGGCCGGTGTTGCCGTCCTGCGAGAGCCGGACCGTCCGCACGTCGCGGTACCTCGGAACCGCGGGACGCTGCGGTCCGCCGTCCGCGACAGCACCCCGTGCGTGATCCATCGTGAGGTTGCGGCTGGCGGGCGACGAACTCCGGGACGTATCGCCGTCCCGCTAGCGGCGGCCCTCGCGCGCATGCTGCTCTGCTGCTCCCCGGAGGATGCCGTCGTCGCCATCGACAGCGCTCTGAACCGACGGCTGACGACGAGGGCGGCGATCGAGAGCTCGCTCGGCCTGACTGCGCCCGTCGCGGCACGCGTCGCGCTGGGCAGGGCGGACGGCAGGAGCAGGTCGCCGATCGAGACCGTTGCGCGGCTCGCTCTGCGCGCGGCCGGGCTGGCGGTCGAGGTCGGGGTCGTCATTCCGATGGTGGGGGAGGTCGATCTGGTCGTCGGCCGACGGGTCGTCGTCGAGCTCGACGGGTTCGCGTTCCACTCCGGCCGGCGCGAGTTCCGCGAGGACCGGCGTCGGGACCGCGAGCTCGCGCTGCAGGGCTACGTCGTCCTGCGATTCACCGCCGAGGACGTGCTGCGGGACATCCCGCGGCTGGTGGCGGTGGTCGCCGCTGCCGTCAGCGCTGCCCGGCGCTGAGCGTCCGAACCCGGTCGACCCCGCCGCACTTGTGACGCGTGTGGCGTGAGTGGCGCCGCGTCCACACCACCCCGCCCACCCGTCACAAGTGCGGCAGGGTTGGACGGACGCCACGACGACGCCCCGGCCCGCTCGCCTAGGATCGCGGCATGTCTCGCATCCTCTCGGCCGTCGCGTGGCCCTACGCGAACGGCCCCCGCCACATCGGTCACGTCGCCGGCTTCGGTGTCCCGTCGGACATCTTCAGCCGCTACATGCGGATGGCGGGCAACGAGGTGCTCATGGTGTCCGGCACCGACGAGCACGGGACGCCGATCCTCGTGCTGGCGGAGCAGGAGGGCGTGAGCCCGCAGGAGCTGGCGGACCGGTACAACCGGGTGATCGTCGAGGACCTGACCAACCTCGGGCTCAGCTACGACCTGTTCACGCGCACGACCACGCGCAACCACTACGCGGTCGTGCAGGAGATGTTCCGCACGGTGCACAGGAACGGCTACATGATCGAGCAGTCGACCATGGGGGCCATCTCGCCGAGCACCGGGCGCACGCTGCCCGACCGGTACGTGGAGGGCACCTGCCCGATCTGCGGGTACGACGGTGCGCGCGGCGACCAGTGCGACAACTGCGGCAACCAGCTGGACGCCATCGACCTGATCAACCCGCACAGCCGGATCAACGGCGAGACGCCGAAGTTCGTGGAGTCGAACCACTTCTTCCTCGACCTGCCGGCGTTCGCCAGCGCGCTCGAGGCGTGGCTGCGGACGCGCGAGGGCTGGCGCCCCAACGTCCTCAACTTCTCGCTGAACCTCATCGACGACATGCGCCCGCGTGCCATGACGCGGGACATCGACTGGGGCATCCCGGTCCCGCTGGAGGGCTGGGAGGACAACCCGAACAAGCGCCTCTACGTCTGGTTCGACGCGGTCATCGGGTACCTGTCGGCGTCGATCGAGTGGGCGCGCCGCAGCGGCGACCCGGACGCGTGGCGCCCGTTCTGGAACGACCCCGAGGCCCTGAGCTACTACTTCATGGGCAAGGACAACATCACGTTCCACTCGCAGATCTGGCCGGCCGAGCTGCTGGCCTACGACGGCCGCGGGACCAAGGGCGGCGCGCCGGGCCAGTTCGGCACGCTCAACCTGCCCACCGAGGTGGTGTCCAGCGAGTTCCTCACCATGGAGGGCAAGCAGTTCAGCTCGTCGCGCGGCGTCGTCATCTACGTGCGCGACCTGCTCTCGCGCTACCAGCCGGACGCGCTGCGGTACTTCCTGTCGGTGGCCGGCCCGGAGAACCAGGACTCGGACTTCACGTGGGCGGACTTCAAGACGCGCACCAACTCCGAGCTCGTCGCGGGCTGGGGCAACCTGGTCAACCGCACCGCGAGCCTGATCCACAAGAACTTCGGCGAGGTCCCGACGCCCGGAGAGCTGCTCCCCGTGGACCAGGGCCTGCTCGCGACGACCGCGGCGGGGTTCGGCAAGGTCGGCGACCTGCTCGGCGGCCACCGCAACAAGGCGGCGATCGGTGAGGCGATGCGGGTGGTCCAGGAGGCCAACCGCTACATCTCCGAGACCGAGCCGTGGAAGCTCACGGGCGACCGCGACCGCCTGGGCACCGTGCTGCACACCGCCGCGCAGGCCGTGAGCGACGCCAACACGCTGCTGGCGCCGTTCCTGCCGCACTCGGCGCAGAAGGTGCACGAGACGCTCGGCGGCACGGGGACGTTCTCGCCGCTGCCGCGGATCGAGGAGGTCACCGACCTCGACGACGACTCGCGGCAGTACCCGATCATCACGGGCGACTACGAGCTCGGCCGGACAGTCGCGCCGTGGGCGTCCAACCCGATCGTGCCGGGGACGCCCATCGGCAAGCCGGTGCCCGTGTTCACCAAGCTCGACGACTCGATCGTCGAGGAGGAGCTCGAGCGGCTCCGGCAGGCCTGAGTGGCGCGCACCAGGGATCGCGGTTGGCCCGAGCCGCCCGAGCCCCTGCCGGTCGCGGTCGTCGACAACCACACGCACTTCGACACGGTGCTGCCATGGGAGGCGGACGGCTGGGACCCGAGCCTCGACGACCACCTGGAGCGCGCCGCGTCCGTCGGCGTGACCCGGATGGTGCAGGTGGGCTGCGACCTGCCCGCGATCGCGTGGACAGACACGGCCGTGCGGGAGCACCACCAGCTGCTCGGCGCCGTCGCCATCCATCCGAACGAGGCGGTCCGGCACGCGGAGGTCGTCGAGCACGCGCCCGACGGCCTGGACCCGGAGGAGCCGTACGACGTCTCGTTGGCGGACGCCATCGACGAGGTGGCCAGGGTCGCGCGAGGCAACCCGCGCATCCGTGCCATCGGCGAGACCGGCCTCGACCACTTCCGCGCCGGGCCGCGCGGCCGGGCGGTCCAGCGCGAGGCGTTCCGCGCCCACATCGCGCTGGCCAAGGAGCTCGGCCTGGCGTTACAGATCCACGACCGCGACGCGCACGACGAGGTGGTCGAGGTGCTGCTGGCCGACGGCGCCCCGGACCGCACGGTGTTCCACTGCTTCAGCGGCGACGCCGGGCTGGCCCGGCTCGCGGTGGACTACGGGTGGTACCTCTCGTTCGCCGGCCCGGTGTCCTTCAAGGCCAACGACGAGCTGCGCCGGGCGCTGCGAGAGGTCCCGCCGAGCCTGCTGCTGGCCGAGACCGACGCGCCCTACCTGACGGTGCACCCGTTCCGAGGCCGCCCGAACGCGCCGTACCTGCTGCCGGGGACCGTCCGCACGATCGCCGAGGTGACCGAGCGACCCCTGCCGGACGTCTGCGCCGACCTGTCGGCGACGTCCGAGGCGGTCTACGGGACGTGGTGAGGCATATGTCCCGTTCTGTCGACGGACACACGGGTGACCGAGGTCCCGGCGGGCGGACCTCGACTACCCGCCCGGGTCACGGATCGGTTACGGTCGGTGCTGCCCGACGCGCACCTGGACACCTGTCCGATCGCCGCGGCGGGCACCGGCCGAGAGGAACCACCGCGTGAGCCCCGTCCAGGAGCGTGCGACGCAGCGTCGCCGACTCCGTGGACGGCGAGCCGTGCAGGTGGTGGCCCAGGCCGCCGTGCTCGCCGTCGTGGCGGGTGCGACGAGCGCGTTCGCGGTGCTGCACAAGACCGTGACGGTCGACGTCGACGGCACGTCGGTGCAGGTCGAGGCGTTCGGCCGGACCGTCGGGGACATGCTCGCGAGCGGTGACATCGCCGTCGGCGAGCGCGACCTGGTCGCCCCCGCGGTCGACCAGCCGATCTCCCGCGCGGGCCAGATCGTCGTGCGTCACGGGCATGAGATGGCCGTCGAGGTCGACGGCGCGCAGCGCGCGGTCTGGACCACGGCGCTGACCGTCGGCGAGGCCGTGGACGGGCTGGGGCTGCGCGACGACGAAGTGCGCCTCTCGGCGTCCCGTTCCGCGGAGCTGGGCCGGGACGTGCTCCGGGTCTCGACGCTCAAGACGATCCATCTCGTGGTCGACGGCCAGGTCATCGACGGCGTGAGCAGCGCGGCCACCGTGCGCGACTCGCTGCGCGACATCGGGCTCGTCCTGCAGGACGGCGACCAGGTCTCGGTCCCGCTCGACGCCACCGCGGTGGACGGGCTGGTGGTCCTGGTGACCCGCGCGAGCACCACCGGCGAGACGGTGACCGAGGCCGTGCCGTTCGAGTCCCAGGAGGTCGAGGACCCCGGGATGGTCAAGGGCAACACGGTCGTCACCACCAAGGGCCGGGCCGGCGTGCGCACCACGACGTACGAGCTGCAGGTGGTCGGCGGAGTCGTCGTCGGCCGCACCCCGCTCGCCTCGGTGGTCACGACCGCGCCGGTCACGCAGGTCACCAAGGTCGGCACCGGCGAGCTCCCGGACCCCACCGTCGTCGCCGTCGCGCCCGGCACCGCACAGGCGCTGGGCAAGGAGCTGGCGGCGGCCCGCGGCTGGGGCGACGACCAGTTCGCGTGCCTGCTCTCGCTGTGGAACCAGGAGAGCGGCTGGCGCGTGAACGCCGCCAACCGGTCCTCCGGTGCCTACGGCATCCCGCAGGCGCTGCCGGGCTCGAAGATGGCGTCGGTCGGGGCCGACTGGCAGACCAACCCGGCCACCCAGATCACCTGGGGCCTCAACTACATCGGCGGGCGCTACGGCAACCCGTGCGGCGCCTGGTCGCACCACGAGTCCGCGGGCTGGTACTGATTCACCGGATTCACCCGGTGCATGGGCAATTGGCCCTGTGACGGCGCTCACGCCTGCTGACGTGGGCCGACGCCCGATGTGGGCGTAAAAGCGGCACATTTCTAGCGCGGAGCCGGGTAGGCGCGCTTGGCAATCGGGTCACGATCCGGTTACGGTCGATCTCGCCTCGCGATCTGGACATCGGCCCACCTGTGCCGAGGACCGGTCCCGCTGGGCGTCGGCGCCCGCTCCGTGTGGGCCGCCGTGACGGCCGGATCGGGGATCCGGGACCGACGGGTGACGCCCCCCTCCGGGTGTCCGCAAGGCCTCCGGGCCTACCGCCGGGTGTCGCACACGCGGCGCGTCCCGCCCCCCGTGCCCGGGCACCTCGACGGCTGGAGCCCCGTGCAGTTCTCGACCCTTACCCCTGGTCCTTCCGCGCGATCCCGCGCCACGTCCGAGCCCGAGAGCCCGGACCAGCCCCGCACGAAGGACCGTCGGTCCGGTCGGGCACGCATCCTCCCCATCACCGCCGCCGCCCTGGCACTCGTCCTCGCGGGCGGCTCGGCAGCGTTCGCGCACGCGCAGAAGTCGGTCACGCTCGACGTGGACGGCGACGTCACGCAGCTGAGCACGTTCGCCGGCTCGGTCGACGGGCTGCTGAAGAACGAGGGTGTCGTCGTCGGCGCCCGTGACGTCGTGAGCCAGGACGGCTCGCTGGGCGAGGGCGCCGAGATCGTCGTCCGCCACGCGCACCAGGTCGCCGTGAACGTCGACGGGCAGGAGCAGTCCGTCTGGACGACCGCGCTGTCCGCCGACGAGGCGCTCGACTCCCTGTCGGCCCGCGGCCAGTCGGTCGCGCTCGTCGCCTCGCGGTCCGCCGCCGGCGGCCGGCCGGAGATGTCCCTCGACCTCGCCGTGCATGGGCCGGCCGACGTCGTCGTCGACGGGCAGACGCTCCCGGTCGTCGACGCCGACGCGCGCGTCGCCCAGGTGCTCGGCGAGCTCGGCGTGACGCTCAACCCGCTCGACCGCGTCTCGGTCGTGCGCACCGACGCGGGTCGGGTCCAGGTCGTCGTGAACCGCATCGTGACGCAGGACGTGACGACGACGCAGGAGGTCGCGTTCGCGTCGAGCACGCAGCAGGACGCGACGCTGTACGTCGACCAGAAGCGCACGGTCACCGCGGGCGTCCCCGGCGTCCGCACGATCGTCGAGCGGGTCACCACGGTCGACGGCGCCGAGTCCGGCCGCGTCACGCTATCCGACGCGGTCACCCAGGCCCCCGTGGACGAGGTGCTGAGCGTCGGCACCAAGGCGCGCCCGGTCGTCGTCAAGAAGGCGCCCGCAGCTGCCAAGGCTCCCGCGGCCGCCGGTGCTCCCGCGTCGGCCGGCACGCCGGTCACCGCCGGTGGCAGCGCCGACTCGCTCAACTGGGCCGCGTTGGCCCGCTGCGAGTCCGGCGGCAACCCCGCGTCGGTCTCCGGCAGCGGCAAGTACTACGGGCTGTACCAGTTCTCCCTGAGCACGTGGGCCGCCGTCGGCGGTTCCGGTCTCCCGTCGCAGGCGTCGCCCGACGAGCAGACGGCTCGCGCGAAGATGCTCTACAACCGCTCGGGCGCCGGCCAGTGGCCCGTCTGCGGGAAGAACCTCTTCAGCTGATCGCCTCAGAAGCCCCCGCCCGGTCCTCCGGGCGGGGGCTTCTGTGGTGCTCGCCTAGGCTCGTGCGCATGTCGACCACCACCACGCTGCTCGGGCCTGCGGAGATCCGCGAGCTGGCGGAGCGCGCGGGCGTGCGCCCGACCAAGCAGCTCGGCCAGAACTTCGTGCTCGACGGCGGCACCGTGCGCAAGATCGTGCGCCAGGCCGACGTCGCCGACGGCGACCGCGTGGTGGAGATCGGCCCCGGCCTCGGGTCGCTGACGCTGGGCCTGCTGGAGGCCGGCGCGGACGTCGTCGCCGTGGAGATCGACCCGACGCTGGCCCGGCTCCTGCCGGACACGGTGGCCCGGCACGTCCCCGGGCTGACCGTCGTGGCGGGGGCCGACGACGAACCCGTGGTGCTGCGCGACGATGCCGGCCGCGACCGCCTGACGATCGTGCTCTCCGACGCGCTCGACGTGCGCGCGCTCCCGGGCCCCCCGCCCGTCGCGCTCGTCGCCAACCTGCCCTACAACGTCTCCGTGCCGGTGCTGCTCACGTTCCTCGAGCGGTTCGACTCGCTCGAGCGGGTGCTCGTCATGGTCCAGGCCGAGGTGGCCGACCGCCTCGCCGCGCCCCCCGGCAGCCGGACCTACGGGGTCCCGTCGGCGAAGGCCGCCTGGTACGCGTCCGCCCGCCGGACGGCCACCGTCGGGCGGACGGTGTTCTGGCCGGCCCCGAACGTCGACTCGGCGCTCGTGCGGTTCGACCGCCGCGAGCCGCCGGTCACCGACGCCTCGCGGGAAGCCGTGTTCGCGGTGGTCGACGCCGCGTTCGCGCAGCGCCGCAAGATGCTCCGGTCGGCGCTGGCGTCCCTCGCCGGCTCGGCGGACGCGGCCGTCACGGCCCTCGAGGCGGCCGGCGTGGACCCGCAGGCCCGCGGCGAACGGGTGGACATCGGCGGGTTCGCGCGCATCGCTGAGCATCTCGCGCCGGTCGCCGGGCGGCCTGGCACAGTGGAGCCGTGACGCTGACCCCCGTGGCCCCGCTGCCCGAGCACGAGGTCAAGGTCCGCGCGCCTGGCAAGGTCAACCTCTCGCTGCGGGTGGGTCCACGCGAGGACGACGGGTACCACGCCGTGTCCACGGTGTTCCAGGCGGTGTCGGTGTTCGAGGAGGTCGTCGCGACGCCCGCCGACCGCCGGGAGCTCAGCGTCAGCGGCCCCCAGGCCGAGCTGGTGCCCACCGACGAGACCAACCTCGCGCTGCGTGCCGCGGCCCTGCTCGCCGAGCA
This sequence comes from Cellulomonas sp. P1_C4, assembly GCF_056406355.1. Classification (NCBI taxonomy): domain Bacteria; kingdom Bacillati; phylum Actinomycetota; class Actinomycetes; order Micrococcales; family Cellulomonadaceae; genus Cellulomonas; species Cellulomonas sp. P1_C4. Next base: position 18,023 of record NZ_JBFUAI010000016.1, read on the forward strand.
CGCGGGGATCGACGACGGCGTGCACCTGCACCTCAACAAGGGCGTGCCCGTGGCGGGCGGCATGGCCGGGGGGTCCGCCGACGCCGCGGCCGCGCTCGTCGCGTGCGACGCCCTCTGGCGCACCGGCCTGAGCCGGGACGACCTGCTGGGGCTCGCTGCCGAGCTCGGTTCCGACGTGCCGTTCGCGCTGGCCGGCCACACCGCGGTCGGCTCGGGCCGGGGTCACCTGCTCACGCCCGCGCTGTGCCGCGGGGAGTTCCACTGGGCGTTCGCCGTGCAGGACCGCGGGCTGTCGACCGCCGCGGTCTACGCCGCCTTCGACGAGCTGCACGGCTCGGCGATCGTGCCCGACCAGGAGGACGACGTCCCGCTCATGCAGGCGCTGCGCGCGGGCGACCCGCGGGCGCTCGGCGCGGCCCTGCACAACGACCTACAGATGGCGGCCCTCGAGCTCGATCCCGGTCTGGCCGAGCCGCTCGCGGTCGCGCAGGACGCGGGCGCGCTGGGCGTCGTCGTCTCCGGCTCGGGGCCCACGATCGCCGCCCTGGGCCGCAGCCGGCAGCACGCCCTGGTGCTCGCGGCGGCGTTCACGGCCTCCGGGGTCGCCGACCGTGTGCTGACCGGCGCCGGCCCGGTCGCGGGCGCGCGCGTGGTCAGCACGACCGACTGATCCGCACACCCCTTGACACCGCTTCGTCGGGGGCAATACTTAAGTGCATGCTTAACAATGGCGAGCTGGACAAGGTCTTCAAGGCCCTGTCCGACGCGAGCCGACGCGCGATGGTCGAACGGCTGGTGCGCGGCCCGGTCTCCGTCAGCCAGCTCGCGGAGCCGTTCGCGATGTCCTTGCCCGCCGTCCACCAGCACCTCGCCGTGCTCGAGGACGCGGGCATCGTCACCTCGCACAAGATCGGCCGCGTCCGCACGGTCCAGCTCGCGACTGACGCCCTGACGGGTGCCGGCCAGTGGCTGGGCAGGCAGCGGCTCCCGGCCGAGCGTCGGCTCGACCGGCTCGGCGACTTTCTCAAGGCGCCGACGGGCGACGACATCCGACCCACCTGAGAGGACGACCATCATGACCACGCAGACCAGCAGCAGCATCGCGCACGCGACCTTCGTCATCGACCGCACGTTCGACGCGCCGATCGAGCGGGTCTGGGACGCGTTCGCCGTCCCGGAGCAGCACGCCCAGTGGTTCGGCACCGAGGAGAACTTCACCGAGACCGAGGCCTCCGAGGAGTTCCGCGTCGGCGGGCAGAGCGTGCAGGATGGCCAGTGGCACAACGGGCCGACCAGCCGGTACGTCGCCACCTACACGGACATCGTCGAGCGCGAGCGGATCGTGTCTACCTACGACATGTGGGTGGACGGCGAGCACTTGTCGACGAGCCTGACGACGACCGAGTTCGAGGCCGTCGACGGCGGCACCCGCGTCACGTTCACCGAGCAGGGCGTCTACCTGGACGGCAAGGAGGACGGCAGCGGGCGCGAGGAGGGCTTCCGCGGCATCCTCGAGACCCTCGCGGCGTACCTCGCGCGCTGACGAACCCGACCTGGGTGCCGCCTCGGTTCGTCGAGACGGCACTCAGGTCGGGTTCGACCTGCTCAGGCGCAGCCGGTGGCGCCGTCGGCCGACGTCAGGACGCCGCCCGGCGGGGTCCACGGGGTCTCGACCGACGGGGGAGCGGTCGCGGGGTCGGTCGTCGCGACCGGCGGGGGAGCGGTTGCCGGGTCGGCCGCCGCGACCGGTGGGGCCGGCTCTTCGCCGACGGGTTGGTCCGCGGCGATCCGCGCCCACAGCTCGGCCGCCTCCGGCGTGGCCTCCCGACGGTTCGTGTCCGACCGCGCCACCGCCGTGGGCATCGACGCGAACACGATCCGGTCCGCCTGCAGGTTGCGCAGCGACAGGCCGAAGCCGGTCAGGTCGGTGAGGTTCCGGAACCCGGAGCTGGCCGTCAGCGAGCTCGTCGCAGCCTGGGCGAACTGCAGCAGCGCCGTGGGGCTGGTCAGGACGTCCCGGCTCAGCACCGAGCGGGACATCGCGGCCATGAGGTCGTGCTGGCGGGTGATCCGGCCGGTGTCGGAGCCGTCGCCGATGTCGTGCCGGGCGCGGGCGAACTGCACGGCCGTCGTGCCGTCGAACACCTGCGGTCCGGCCTTGACGTGCAGGCCCGTCAGCGAGTCGTCGAGGTCGGTGGGCAGGCACATCGGCACCCCGCCGATGGCGTCGACCATGTCGCGCAGGCCGACGAAGTCCACCAGCACCAGGCCGTCCAGCCGGACGCCGGTGAGGCTCTCGACCGTCTTCCACGTGCACCCGGCGGCGGACTCGACGTCGTGGCCGTGGTCCCAGCCGACCGCGAACGCCTCGTTGAACTGACGGTTCGACCGGGCCGGGGTCGTGGACCCGTCCGACATCGTGCAGGACGGGCGGTCGGCCAGCAGGTCGCGGGGGATGGACACCAGCTCGACCCGCGACCGGTCGGCGGAAACGTGGGCGACGATCGTGGTGTCGGAGCTCATCCCCTCGTTCGCGCCGCCGATCGACGCGTTCTCGCCGCTGCGGTCGTCGGACCCGATGATCAGCAGGTTCACCGCGGACCCGGCCCGCGCGTCGCCCGGAGCCGACGCGCTCGGCGAGGGTCGCGATCGCTCGTCACCCACCAGGCCGGTGAGGTCGACCTCCTCGATGTTGGACTGCAGGCTCAGGTAGACGGCGGCCGTGCCGCCGGCGCCGAACGCCAGGAGGCCGACCACCCCGAGGCCGACCGCCCGCGGCCACGTCCGACGGCGCTCCCTCGCGTGCTGCGTCATCCTCCGGACGCTAGCCCGCAGGTCAGGGCCGGTATGGGCCGTCGGCGTGGAGGGTTGGTGCGGGTCTGCGGGTAGCCTTCACGCAAATGGCTCACCTTCTCGGCGCGGACCGCGTCACGCTCACGCTGGGCACGCGCACCCTCCTCGACGAGGTCTCCCTCGGGCTCGACGACGGCCAGCGGATCGGGGTCGTCGGCCCCAACGGCGCCGGCAAGTCGACCCTCCTGCGCGTCTTGGCCGGCATCCAGGGTCCCGACGACGGACGCGTGACGCGCGCCGGCGGCGTCCGCGTGGCCGTCCTCGAGCAGCGCGACGACCTCCTGGCGGGCAGCACGGTCCTCGACGTCGTGCACGGGTCCGCCGACGAGCACGAGTGGGCGACCGACTCCCGCATCCGCTCGGTCCACACGGGCCTGCTCGCCGACGTGGCGCTCGACGCCGACGTCGCGACCCTGTCCGGCGGCCAGCGCCGCCGCGTCGCCCTGGCCGCGCTGCTGGTCCGCGACGACGAGGTGCTGGTCCTCGACGAGCCCACCAACCACCTCGACGTCGAGGGCGTGGCCTGGCTCGCCGGGCACCTGGTCGAGCGCTTCCAGCGCTCCAACGGCGCGCTCGTCGTCGTCACCCACGACCGCTGGTTCCTCGACGCCGTCTGCACGCGGACGTGGGAGGTGCACGACGGGACCGTCGACCAGTACGAGGGCGGCTACGCGGCCTACGTGCTGGCGCGCGCCGAGCGGGCGCGGACCGCGTCGACCACCGAGGAGAAGCGGCAGAACCTGCTCCGCAAGGAGCTGGCCTGGCTGCGCCGGGGCGCGCCGGCCCGGACGTCGAAGCCCAAGTTCCGGATCGACGCGGCAAACGCGCTCATCGAGAACGAACCGCCGCCGCGCGACCAGCTGAGCCTCACCCGGATGGCGACTGCCCGGCTGGGCAAGGACGTGCTCGACATCGAGGACGCGTCGGTGGTCTACGGCGACCGGGTGCTGCTGCACGACATCACGTGGCGGCTCGGCCCCGGCGACCGCGTCGGCCTGGTCGGCGTCAACGGCGCCGGCAAGACCTCGCTGCTGCGGCTCCTGTCCGGACGGCAGCAACCGACCACGGGCCGGGTGAAGCGCGGCAAGACCGTCCAGGTCGCCGAGCTCACCCAGGACGTCGAGGAGCTCGACGAGCTGTCCGCCATGCGCGTGATCGAGGTGATCGAGAGCGAGAAGCGGTCGGTGGTCGTCGGCGGCAAGGAGCTGACCGCGGCCCAGCTGGTCGAACGGCTCGGCTTCGACCGCGAGCGGTCCCGGACCCCCGTGCGCGACCTGTCGGGCGGTGAGCGGCGCCGGCTGCAGCTGCTGCGGCTGCTCGTCGGCGAGCCCAACGTGCTGCTGCTCGACGAGCCGACCAACGACCTGGACACCGACACCCTGGCCGCGCTCGAGGACCTGTTGGACGGCTGGCCGGGCACCCTGATCGTCGTCTCGCACGACCGCTACCTGCTCGAGCGCGTGTGCGACACGCAGATGGCGCTGCTGGGCGACGGCCTGCTGCGCCAGCTGCCGGGCGGGGTCGAGCAGTACCTCGACCTGCGCCGGAACGCGGAGGCGACGGCGTCGTCCCCGCTGGACGCCCGGCCCGCGACCACGGCGGCGCCGGCCACGGTCTCGACCGCCGACCTGCGCACCGCCCGCAAGGAGATCGCCCGGATCGAGCGGCGCCTGTCCCGCATCGCCGATCAGGAGGCCGTCCTGCACCAGCGCATGTCGGACCAGGCGACCGACCACCAGGCGGTCGTCGCGCTCGACGCGGAGCTGCGCGCGCTGGCCGTCGAGAAGGACGAGCTGGAGACGGCCTGGATGGAGGCCGCGGAGATCGTCGGCTAGGCCTCGCGTCGCATGCTGCGCAGGGCGAGCGCCGACGCCGTGCCCATGGTGAGCACCGCCCCGAGCACGACGAGCAGCGGCGCGGTCCACCCCCCGCTCGACGTGTGCACCGCGCCGAGCACGCTCGGACCGAGCGCCGCGCAGCCGTAGCCGATGCTCTGCACGGTCGCGGACATGCGACGGGCGGCGGCCTGCGAGCCGGCGGTCGAGGCGATCACGGTGAAGATGACGGCGAAGTTCCCGCCCTGCGCCACGCCCGCGAACGTGCACCACAGGGCCCATCCCGCCGGGGCCAGCAGCAGGCCGACGGGCAGCGCGATCCAGCCGACGGCGATCGCCGCGGACACCGCCGCCACGGGCGCGCGCCGCCCGAGCGCGATCGGCACCGCGATGCCGCCGACCATCCCGAACAGCTGGAACAGCGCCGCGGCCCCGCCCGACGCGGCGCGCTCGAGCCCGAGGGTGTCGTGCAGCAGCGACGGCAGCCAGGCGCTGACCGCGTAGTAGCCGAACGCCTGCCCGGCGAACGCCACCGCGAGGAGCCAGGTGACGGGTCGCCGCCACACGTTCGGGGCGCCCGTGGTCGCGACGAGCACGACGGGCTCGGCCTTCCCGAACGGGTACGCGCGCTGCCACACCACGAGGGCCGCCACCGCGAGCAGCCCCCACGACGCGAGCGCCCACCGCCAGCCGACCACGGCGGCCAGGGGGGCGGTCAGCGTGGTGGTCAGCACGCTCCCGCCGTTGAGCGCGGCCGTGTAGAGGCCGGTGACGCGCGGCACGTGGCCGGGGAAGTCGCGGCCGATGACCACGGGCACCGCGACGTTGCCGGCGGTGATGGCGACGCCGATGAGGACGGTGCCGACGAGCGCGGTGGCGAACCCGTCGGAGGACCGCAGCAGCGTGCCGGCCAGCACGGTGACCAGCGACGCCGCGACCACCCGACCGGTGCCCAGCCGCCCGAGCAGCACCGCCATGAGGGGCGTCGCCAGCGCGAAGCACAGGACCGGGATGCCGGTGAGCAGGCCGACGCTCGCGGCGCTGAGGCCGAGGTCGGCGCGGACGTCGTCGACCACCGGGGCCAGCGCGGTGATCGGCGCGCGCAGGTTCAGGGCGTACAGCAGGACGGCGGCGAGCAGGAGTCCCCGGGCGGCGGACCGCGCCGCCGTCATGCCCTCACGACGCGTCGAACGGCGCGGTCACCTCGCGCAGCAGGTCGGCGAGCCGGTCGCGGTCGGCCTCGTCGAGGTCGCCCAGCAGGCCGCGCTCGACGTCGAGCAGGTCGGCGAACGCGGCATCGACCCGGGCCAGCCCGGCCGGGGTGAGCTGCACCAGGACGCCGCGGCGGTCGTCGGGAGCCGGCTGCCGCTCGACCAGGCCGTGCTCCGCGAGCCGGTCGATCCGGTTGGTCATGGTGCCGCTGGTGACCAGGGTCTGGGTGAGCAGCGCGCCGGGGGAGAGGCGGTAGGGGGCGCCGGCCCGCCGCAGCGCGGAGAGGACGTCGAACTCCCACGTCTCCAGGTCGTGACGGGCGAACGCCGACCGGCGGGCGAGGTCCAGGTGCCGCGCGAGGCGGCTGACACGCGAGAGGACCGTCAGCGGGCGGACGTCGAGGTCCGGGCGCTCGCGCTCCCAGGCGAGGACGATCCGATCGACCTCGTCGCGGGACCCCGGGGCGTCCGGGGACGTGCGTGCCACCATGACGCGAGATTACTCGACGTCGACAGAGATCCCCGTCATCCGCTGCCGGTCAGCGTGGGCCGACGCTCGAGCCCCGACAACCCGTTCCACGCGAGGTTCACCAGGTGGGCGGCGACCACGTTCTTGCTCGGGCTGCGGGCGTCGAGCCACCACTGCCCCGTGAGCGCGACCATGCCGACCAGCATCTGCGCGTAGATGGGCGCCGTCTTCGGGTCCTGCCCCTGGTTCTTGAACTGGTCCGCCAGCAGGTGCTCGACCTGCGTCGCCACGTCCCCGATCAGGCTGGAGAACGTGCCGGTCGCCTGGGCGACGGGCGAGTCCCGCACCAGGATGCGGAAGCCGTCCTCGGAGGCCTCGATGTACCCGAGCAGCGCCAGTGTCGCCCGCTCGACCACCTCCTTGGGGTGCCCGCCCACCTCGAGCGCACCCGTGAGGGCCGTCGTCAGGGCCTGGATCTCGCGGTCGACGACGACGGCGTAGACGCCCTCCTTGCCGCCGAAGTGCTCGTACACGACGGGCTTGGACACCCCGGCGCGGGCGGCGATCTCCTCGACGCTGGTGCCGTCGAAGCCCTTCTCGGCGAACAGGCGGCGCGAGACGTCGAGCAGCTGGGCGCGCCGCTGCGTCCCCGTCATGCGGGAGCGGGGTGCGCGCTTGCTGTCGGTGGCCACGCGCCCATCATGCCGTGAGGGCCCGCCCTGCCTGGCAGACTTGGCGACCGCGGCGCCTTCGGCGTCGGTCCGCCCTGGTGTAACGGCAGCACGCCGGCCTTTGGAGCCGTGCAGTCCAGGTTCGAATCCTGGGGGCGGAGCCGTGAGGACCCCGCGCGGCGGAAGCGACCGCCGCGCGCAGGTAGAGTGCACGGTGCGCACGAGATCCGCCGCCCGGGACCCGGGCAGATCCGCGAGGAGCACCCCCAGGTGACGTTCCCCCGCCCAGCCGCCGTCGTCGTCCTCGCCGCAGGTGAAGGAACCCGGATGCGCTCGGCGACTCCCAAGGTCCTGCACACCCTTGCCGGCCGCAGCATGGTCGGCCACGCGCTGGCCACCGCGCGCGCCCTCGACCCCGGCCGCGTCCTGGTCGTCGTCCGCCACGAGCGCGAGCGCGTCGCCGCGCACGTGCGTGAGGTGGATCCGCAGGCGCTGCTGGCCGACCAGGACGAGATCCCCGGCACGGGCCGCGCCGTCCAGGTCGCGATGACGGCGCTCGACGCCGCCGCGCAGGCGGACGCCGCCGCCGACACCACCGCCGGCTCGGCCACGCACGCGCAGGTGGTCGGGGCCGTCGTCGTCATCGCCGGCGACGTGCCGCTGCTCGACGCCGCGACGCTGCACGAGCTGCTCGAGGCCCACCACGCCGACGGCAACGCCGTCACGGTGCTCACCACGGAGGTGGCGGAGCCCACCGGCTACGGCCGGATCCTGCGTGAGCCCGGCACGGGTGACGTGCTCGGCATCGTCGAGGAGAAGGACGCCGACGACGCCCAGCGCGCGATCACCGAGATCAACTCCTCGATCTATGTGTTCGACGCCGGGGTGCTGCGCGGCGCGCTCGGCCGGCTCGGCCGCGACAACGCGCAGGGCGAGGTCTACCTGACCGACGTCCTGGCGATCGCGCGGACCGACGGCGGCCACGTGCGGGCGCTGCGCACGGATGACCCGGTGCTGGTCGAGGGCGTCAACGACCGCGTCCAGCTGTCGGTGCTGCGCGCGGAGCTGAACCGCCGCATCCTCGACGACTGGATGCGCGAGGGCGTCACGGTCGTCGACCCGGCGACCACGTGGGTCGACGTCGACGTCGAGCTCGAGCGGGACGTCACGCTCCTGCCCGGCACGCAGCTGCACGGCGCCACGGTGGTCCGCGAGGGCGCGACGGTGGGCCCCGACACCACCCTGACGGACGTCGAGGTGGGCCCCCGGGCCAGCGTCGTGCGGACGCACGGCCTGCTCGCGGTGATCGGTGCGGACGCCAGCGTCGGCCCGTTCGCCTACCTGCGCCCCGGCACGGTGCTCGGCGACGACGGGAAGATCGGCACGTTCGTCGAGACCAAGAACGCCCAGATCGGCACCGGCTCGAAGGTCCCGCACCTGTCCTACGTGGGCGACGCGACGATCGGTGAGCACACCAACATCGGCGCGGCCTCGGTGACCGTCAACTACGACGGCGTCAACAAGCACCGCACGACCATCGGCTCGTACGCCCGCACGGGCGCCGACAACATGTTCGTCGCGCCCGTGACCATCGGCGACGGGGCCTACACCGGAGCCGGCAGCGTGATCCGTCGCGACGTGCCCTCCGGGGCGCTCGGCGTGAGCGCCGGTGCGCAGCGCAACATCGAGGGCTGGGTCGCCCGCGCGCGGGCCGGCACCCCCGCCGCGGCCGCCGTGGTCCGTCGTCCGGCTGCCGACGAGCTGTCGCCGCAGGCCCGGGCCGAGCGCGAGCGCGCCTCGTCGGCGTCGGCAGACACCCCACCGCCCGCCCGTCCCGACTCCCCGACCGACTCGAACACAAAGGACTCCGCACGATGACCGGGATCATCTCCTCGGACGGCGAGAAGCGTCTGGTGCTCCTCTCGGGGCGCGCGCACACCGACCTCGCCACCAGCGTCGCGGCCCACCTGGGCATTGAGCTCCTGCCGACGACGGCGTACGAGTTCGCGAACGGCGAGATCTACACGCGCTTCGGGGAGTCCGTGCGCGGTGCCGACACCTTCGTGCTGCAGTCCCACGCGTCGCCGATCAACACGTGGATCATGGAGCAGCTGCTCATGGTCGACGCGCTGAAGCGGGCCTCCGCCAAGACGATCACCGTCGTCGCGCCGTTCTACGGGTACGCCCGCCAGGACAAGAAGCACCGCGGCCGCGAGCCGATCTCCGCGCGCCTCATGGCGGACCTGTTCAAGACCGCGGGCGCCGACCGGCTGATGAGCGTCGACCTGCACGCGGCGCAGATCCAGGGCTTCTTCGACGGCCCCGTCGACCACCTGTGGGCCATGCCGATCCTCACGGAGTACGTGCGCAGCCGGGTCGACACGACCAACGTCACGGTCGTCTCGCCCGACGCCGGCCGCATCCGCGTGGCCGAGCAGTGGGCCGCGAAGCTGGGCGGCGGACCGCTGGCGTTCGTGCACAAGACGCGCGACATCCGCAGCCCCAACAAGACCGTCGCCAACCGCGTGGTCGGCGACGTCGAGGGCCGCAGCTGCGTGCTCGTCGACGACCTCATCGACACGGCGGGCACCATCGCCGGCGCCGTGCGCGTCATCCTGGAGGCCGGCGCCAAGGACGTCATCGTCGCCGCGACGCACGGCGTGCTGTCGGACCCCGCCGTCGACCGCCTGCAGAACTGCGGCGCGCGCGAGGTCGTCATCACGGACACCCTGCCCATCGCCGACGACCGCCGTTTCCCCACCCTCACGGTGCTGTCGATCGCGCCGCTGATCGCGCGGGCCATTCGCGAGGTCTTCGACGACGGCTCGGTCACCTCGCTGTTCGACGGCCAGGCCTGACCAGCGGGTTGGGCTCAGCGCCCTCGACCGGGTAGGCTCTCCAGGTTGCCTCGGCGAGGGACGAAGGACGGTCGACGAAGTTCCACGACCATCTGCGCTCCGTGATCGACTGGGCGAGCGCCTCCGCGTGCCCGTCCTGCGTCCCGCGTCGAGGCCACCACATCTGTCTAGATCCGCGTCGCGCGGCTTTCGTCGCGCACGCCACGCCATCACAGCCGCCACGTCGCGTCCACTGCGCCGACGTCAGCACTTGGGAGTACACGTGTCCGAGGTCAAGCTCGTCGCCACCACCCGTTCCGAGTTCGGCAAGGGGGCCGCGCGCCGCCTGCGCCGCGCCGACCAGATCCCCGCCGTCCTGTACGGGCACGGCTCCGACCCGCTGCACGTCGCCCTCCCGGGCCACGCCACGATGCTCGCGGTCAAGCAGGCCAACGCGCTCTTCGCCATCGAGCTCGACGGCAAGACCACGCTCGCGATCACGAAGGACGTCCAGCGCGACGTCGTCAAGAACACGATCGAGCACGTCGACCTGCTCATCGTGAAGAAGGGCGAGAAGGTCTCCGTCGACGTCCCCGTGACGATCGTCGGCGAGTCGGCGCCCGGCACCATCCACGTCGTCGAGACGCAGACGCTGTCCCTCGAGGCCGAGGCGACGCACCTGCCCACCGAGGTCGAGGTCTCCATCGAGGGTCTCGCGGGCGGCTCCAGCGTCAACGCCGGCGACGTCACGCTGCCTGCAGGCTCCGTCCTGCTGACCGACCCGGAGATCACCGTCGTGTCCGTCACCGTCCCGCACGCCTCGGCCGAGGACGTTGCCGCCGACGCCGCCGCCGCGGACCTGGCTGCGTCGCAGTCCGCCGCCTCGGCCGCCGCCGCCGAGTCCGAGGCCTGAGCCTCCCAGTAGTCCCAGCACGCCCGGTACCGTTCCTGACGGTGCCGGGCGTCGCTGTTCCCCCGCCCCACCCCGCAGGAGGAGACCCGATGAGCGACGGACCCTGGCTGGTCGTCGGCCTCGGCAACCCCGGACCGCAGTACGCGGGCAACCGCCACAACGTGGGCCAGATGGTGCTCGACGAGCTGGCGCGCCGGACGGGGGCCACCTTCGGCTCCCGCGCGTCGGGGCTGCTGTCCCGCCGACCGCAGGCGGCCGTCGCCGAGGCGCGCCTCGGGGTCCTGCCCGGCGGCGCACCGGGCCCGCGCGTCGTGCTGGCCAAGCCGACGACGTACATGAACGTCTCCGGCGGCCCCGTTGCCGCGCTGGCGAAGTACTACGACGTGCCCGCCGACCGTACGGTCCTGGTGCATGACGAGCTCGACATCCCTTTCGCCGACGTCCGGCTCAAGCGCGGTGGGGGCGAGGGCGGCCACAACGGGCTCCGCGACACCACGAAGGCGCTGGGTACCAAGGAGTACGTCCGCGTGCGCGTCGGCGTCGGCCGGCCCCCCGGTCGCATGGATGCGGCCGACTTCGTCCTGCGCGACTTCGCGAAGCCCGAGGTCAAGGACCTGCCCTGGCTGATCGACGCCGCCGCTGACGCGGTCGAGCTCGTCGTTACCCAGGGTCTGGAGGCGGCCCAGCTGAAGTTCCACACGAAGCGCGAGGGCTGACCTGTCGGGCGGCGCACCGCCGCTCCTGCCCTTAGCGCGCCGGACGCCCAAAGCGCCCCAAGGGGGTGAACTGTGGGTGAAAACGGACAAAAGGGCCTATCTCGTATCGTTCTACGCGCATAGCCTCCGACTCGGACACATGGTCCACAGGGGCGGCGGACGGGTAGACGATGACGATCCTCGAGGATCCGGCGGAGAACATGGATGTTCTCCTCGACCGGCGCAGGGCCGCAACCGGCCCGCGACGCTCGTGGGCATCGACGCAGCCGTTCGTCACGCACCCTCGCCCGGCGCTGGCCGCGTACGACGCGGAGCACTGGGGCACGGTGGCCGGCCACTACGTGCGGCAGGCCCTCGTCCTGGACCTCGTCATCACCGCGTTCGTGATCAGCGCGGCCGCGGCCTTCGGCGCCGCGTCGGGCTGGTGGGCCGCCGTCGCCGGTGTCGCCTTCCTGCTCATGGTCGCCGCAGGGCGCGGATACGACAGCAAGTCGCTCGGTGACGGGCCGGTCGAGTTCCAGGCGGTGCTGCGCGCCGGCGTCGGCGCTGCGGCGATCGTCGCTCTCGGCAGCGTCGCGCTCGCCATGCCGCTGCCGCGGGTCCAGGTGGCTGCGACGATCGTCCTCCTGACGATCGCCACGGCAATCGGGCGACACCTCCTGCGCCGGTCCCTGCACAGGCGTCGCAGCCGCGGGATCGCGATGTCCCGGACGCTCGTCGTCGGCGACGCCAAGTCGGTCCACCACCTCATCCACGACCTCCGGGGCGCCACCTACCACGGCTACCAGGTGGTCGGCGTGTGCCTGCCGGCGATCACCGACCAGCCCCCGCAGGACGGCGTCCCCACGCTGGGCGCGCTCGCCGACATCCCGCAGGTTGCCTACGACCACCAGGTCGACGTCGTCATCGTCTCGGGCAGCGAACTGTCGGGCGAGGCGCTGCGGCGGCTCTCGTGGGCGCTCGGCCGGGCCGGTGTCGAGCTCGTCGTCTCTCCTGGGCTCGTCGAGGTGCTCGGCCCGCGGGTCCACCTGCGCCCGACCGCCGGCCTGTCGCTGCTCGAGGTCGAGACCTCGTCGCCCCGTCGGCGGATGCTCGCGAAGTCCGCGCTGGACCGCACGCTCGGCGCCGCGATCCTCCTGGCGGCCTCGCCGGTCATCGCCTTCGCCGCGCTCGCCGTGCGGCTGACCAGCCGCGGTCCCGCGTTCTTCCGCCAGCGCCGCATCGGCGTGGACGGGCGCGAGTTCACCATGTGGAAGCTGCGGAGCATGTACATCGACGCCGAGGAGCGCAAGGCGGCCCTGCTGATCCGGAGCGACCGCGACGGCCTGATGTTCAAGATGCACGACGACCCGCGGATCACCCGCGTCGGCAAGGTGCTGCGTCGCTACTCGATCGACGAGCTGCCGCAGCTGTGGAACGTCGTCCGCGGGGACATGTCGCTGGTGGGCCCCCGCCCGCCGCTCCCGGCCGAGGTCGACGAGTACCACGACGCCGTCTACCGCCGGCTGCACGTGCGCCCCGGGCTCACGGGCCTGTGGCAGGTGAGCGGGCGCGCCGACCTCTCCTGGGACGAGTCGGTCCGGCTGGACCTGCGCTACGTCGACAACTGGTCCGTCGCGATGGACCTGATGATCCTGTGGAAGACGGGGCGCGCGGTGTTCGGCGGCTCCGGGGCCTACTGAACCAGCGTCAGCTCGCCGCTCTCCTCGAGGTATCGCTCGCCCGTCGTCGGGCACACCCACGCGTTGTCGCCGGCGCGCTCCAGCGGCGCCCCGGCGCGACCCACCCAGCGGATCCGACGTGCCGGCACGCCCGCGACCAGCGCGAAGTCCGGGACGTCCTTGGTGACCACCGAGCCCGCCGCGACCAGCGCCCAGCGCCCGATCGTCACGGGCGCGACGCACACCGACCGAGCCCCGATCGACGCGCCCGTGCGGACGGTGACCCCGACGGCGTGCCAGTCGTCGGCCGACTTCAGCGAGCCGTCGGGGTTGATCGCCCGCGGGTAGTAGTCGTTGGTGAACACCACCGCGGGGCCGACGAACGCGCCGTCCTCGAGCACCGCGGGCTCGTAGACGAGCGCGTGGTTCTGGATCTTGCACCGGTCGCCGACGACGACGCCCGGGCCGATGTACGCGCCGCGGCCGACGATGCAGTCGGACCCCACCCGGGCCTCCTCGCGAACCTGGGCCAGGTGCCAGATCCGGGTGCCGGCGCCGATCGTGGCGCGCGGGTCGACGTCGGCGGTCGGGGCGATCGTCGGGCTGCTGTCCTGCACGGGAGCTCCTGGAGGGGGATCGGTCGTCGGCTGATTGTGGCGTGCCCGGCACACCACGGTCGACGGCCGTTAGGTCATCTGGGCGACGTCGCGTGTCACGCCGGGTGATATCTACCTATAACGGGGCTTTACGCCCGAGATGTCCCTTATCGTCCGGTATCAGGAGTCCTCACAGAGTCTCCCTCGTCGACAAGGGCGCGTCCGGGCAGGCGCGCTCGACCGGAGCTCGATCCCGATCCTACGGAGCAACCCATGCGTTCCCGACTCGCTCCCCGCCGCACGGTCGCCTTCGTGGCGTCCCTCGCCGTTGGTGCGTCCCTGCTCGTCGTCGCAGGTGCGACGCCGGCGACGGCCGCCGACCCCTGCGGCACCGGTGGCAACCCCGTGGCCTGCGAGAACTCGAAGCCGGGCGCGGACCCCTCGGAGTGGGAGATCGACGGCGCGGGTGACAACGGCATCCAGGGCTTTTCCACCGACATCTCGGTGAACGTCGGGAGCACGATCGGCTTCAAGATCAAGACGGCCGCACGGGCCTACACGATCGACATCTACCGCACGGGCTACTACGGCGGCCTCGGCGCTCGCAAGATCGCGTCGGTCACTCCGTCGGCCAGCCTTCCGCAGACCCAGCCGCAGTGCGTCACGGATGCCGGGACCGAGATCTACGACTGCGGCAACTGGGCCGTCTCGGCCAGCTGGGCCGTGCCGTCGACCGCGGTGTCCGGCGTGTACATCGCCCGGCTCCACGACCCGGCGACGGACGACGAGAGCCAGATCACCTTCATCGTCCGCAACGACGCGAGCACGTCTGCGGTGGTATTCCAGACGTCGGACCCGACCTGGCAGGCGTACAACACGTACGGCGGTTCGGACTTCTACCAGGGCGCCGCCAACGGCCGTGCGTACAAAGTCAGCTACAACCGACCCTTCGCGACGCGGGGCGGTGTCACGCAGCGCGACTTCTACTTCGGCGCCGAGTACCCGATGGTGCGCTTCCTCGAGCGCAACGGGTACGACGTCAGCTACATGGCCGGGGTCGACTCGGACCGGCGTGGCGCCCTCATCAAGAACCACAAGGTCTTCCTCTCGGTCGGCCATGACGAGTACTGGTCCGCCGCACAGCGCGCCAACGTCGAGGCCGCGCGAGACGCGGGCGTGAATCTCGCGTTCTTCAGCGGGAACGAGGTCTATTGGCACACGCGGTACGAGAACTCTGTCGCCGGCACGGCCACGGCGTACCGGACTCTGGTCTCGTACAAGGAGACGTGGTCGAACGCCAAGATCGACCCGACCGCCGAGTGGACCGGTACGTGGCGCGACCCCCGGTTCGCCTCCACCACAGCAGGCGCCGGAAAGCCGGAGAACGCACTGACCGGCACGATCTACATGTCGAACTTCTCCGACCTGCCCGTGACGGTCTCCTCGGACGAGGGCAAGTACCGGCTCTGGCGGGGCACGAGCCTCGCGACGCTCGCCACGGGGACGACCGCCGCTCTCGCGGCCCACACCGTCGGCTACGAGTCCGACGAGGACCTCGACAATGGTGCGCGCCCAGCGGGGCTCGTGCGGCTGTCGACGACGGTCGGGTCCGTCCCCGAGTATCTGCAGGACTTCGGCAACAACGTGCTGCCCGGGACGACGACGCACCACCTCACGATGTACAAGGCCCCCAGTGGAGCCCTCGTGTTCTCGGCGGGCAGCGTGCAGTGGTCGTGGGGTCTCGACGAGACGCACGACGGTGACGGTGCCGCGGCGGACCCGCGGATGCAGCAGGCAACGGTGAACCTCCTCGCCGACATGTCCGCGCAGCCGACCACCCTCATGGCCAGCCTCGTCGCCGCGACGAAGTCCACCGACGTCACCGCTCCCACCGCAACCATCACATCGCCGGCCGCCGGTGCGGCGATCGCCAACGGTGCCTCTGTCACCGTCACCGGCACGGCGTCGGACGTCGGCGGGCGCGTCGCGGGTGTCGAGGTCTCCACCGATGGCGGCACCCGGTGGCACCCCGCCACCGGGACGACAGCGTGGACATACACGTACCTGCAGGCCGGGACCGGCTCGGTGCCGATCAAGGTTCGTGCGGTCGACGACAGTGCGAACATCGGCGGCACGCCGACGACACGCAACGTCACGGTCTCGTGCCCGTGCAGCGTGCTCGGCTCGACGGTCCCGGCGACCCCGGCGGCCAACGACGGCGACGCGGTCGAGCTGGGCCTGCGCTTCACCTCCTCGATCGACGGCTACGCGACCGGAGTCCGGTTCTACAAGGGCACCGGTAACACCGGGACTCACACCGGCAGGCTCTGGAGCTCGAGCGGTCAGCTGCTCGGATCCGTCGTCTTCACAGGAGAGACCGCAACCGGTTGGCAGACGGCACAGTTCGCGACCCCCGTGGCGCTCACGCCGGGCACCGCCTACGTCGTGTCGTACACGGCGCCCGCCGGGCACTACGCGGTCGCCGCGAACTACTTCGCCTCCGAGGCCAAGGTCGCCGCACCGCTGTCGACCACCGGAGGGTTCGGCAGCGCGCCGGCGGGGATCTACGGCGGCGCGGGCACCTTCCCGGCCAGCAGCTTCTCCGCCAGCAACTACTTCGTGGACGTGCAGTTCGGCACGGTCGACGGGACGCCGATGACGATCGGCGGCAGTCAGCCGCTTCCAGGGTCGTCCAGCGTCTCGACGGGCACGGCGGTGAGTGTCGTCCTCTCGAAGCCCGCCGCCGGCACACCGACGCTCACCCTCAGCAAGAACGGCGGCGGCACTGTTGCCGGGACGACGGCCTACACCGCGGCCACCAGGACCGTGACGTTCACGCCGAGCGCGGCCCTGGAGAACGCGGCGACGTACACCGCGACCGTCGCGGCGGTCGACTCGACCGGAGCAGGCATCAGTGGCGCGAAGACGTGGTCGTTCACGACCGCCGCAGCACCGCAGATTGCCGGCGCGCGCACGCTGTCCCTGTACGACGAGTCGACCGTGCCCGGTCTGCTCGAGGACGTCGACACGGTTCCTGTGACCCTCGGCGTCCGGTTCGCCAGCAGCGTGGACGGGACCGTCACCGGCGTGCGGTTCTACAAGGGACCGAACAACACCGGGACCCATGTCGGTGCACTCTGGGCCGTCGGTGGCAGCACGCCACTCGCGCAGGCCACGTTCACCGCTGAGAGCACGCAGGGCTGGCAGACAGTTACGTTCGCCACGCCGGTGCACATCTCCAAGGACACCGAGTACGTCGCGTCCTACCGCACGACCGTCGGCAGGTACTCCGCCACGATCGGGGCGTTCTCCGGTACCGGCGTCCAGCGCGCACCCCTGCGGACCGCGACGACCAGCGGGTCGTACTCCTACGCCGACGCCTACCCGGGCTCGACCAGCTCGACGAGCTACCTGGTGGACGTCGTCTTTACGCAGGACGCGTCGCCGCTCGCGGTCGTGGCGCAGACGCCCGCGCCCAGCGATCCCGGAGCCTCGGTGAGCGCGCCCGTATCTGTGACGTTCAACGCGCCGCTCACCGCGGCCGGGGTGCTCGGCCTCAAGGTCGGCACGACAACGGTCGCAGGGACCAGCGTGAAGTCGTCGGACGGGCGGACCCTGACGTTCACGCCGTCGGCGGCGCTCGCCACCTCGACCGTCTATACGGCGACGGCGAGCGGCCTCGCCTCGACCGACGGCGCCACCCTGGTGGCGCAGACCTGGTCGTTCACCACCGCCGCTCCGGGCGGGTGCCCCTGCACGATCTTCGGTGGAGCTCTACCGGCGACACCGGCGGCGAACGACTCCGCAGCCGTCGAGCTGGGTGTCGGATTCACACCGACTGCCACCGGCGTGATCAGCGGCGTCCGGTTCTACAAGGGCACCGGCAACGGCGGGACCCACACGGGGACGCTGTGGAGCGCGACCGGGCAGCAGCTGCGGACGGTCACCTTCACGGGCGAGAGTGCGACCGGTTGGCAGACGGCGACGTTCTCGACCCCGTACGAGGTCACGCCGGGAACGACGTACGTCATCTCCTACCTGGCTCCGCAGGGCCACTACGCGGCTGCGCCGAACGCGTTCGTCGCCAACCAGACCGTCGGCCCGCTGACCGTGCCGGCGGTCGGCAACGGCCGCTACAAGTACGGCGGTGGCTACCCGACCGACACCTGGCAGCAGACGAACTACTTCGTCGACGTCGTCTTCACCAACGGACCGCCGAGCGCGCCGACCGTGTCGGTGCAGGCACCGCCGGCAGGCGCCACGGGCGTCTCGCCGACCGCGACGGTGGCGGCGACCCTCTCCAAGGCGCCGCCGTCGGGCACGCCGGTCCTGGCACTCACGGGGCCGGGCGGCGCGATCGCCGGCACCAGTGCCTACGACCCGGCCACGCTCACGGTCTCGTTCACGCCGAGCGCGGGACTCCCGGCGGGAGCGACGATCTCGACGGCGACGACACTTGCAGGCACCGCGCTCGGGTCGGGCGCGTGGACCTTCACCGTCGCGACAGGTGCCCCGGTGGGCGTCTCGTTGTGGGCGGACACGGAGGTGCCGACGAACCCGGCCTGGAACGACCCGGCGGCCGTCCAGGTGGGGACACGGTTCACGACGAGCGTGGCCGGCAGCGTCACGGCGATCAGGTTCTACAAGGGCGCGGCGAACACGGGCGTGCACACGGTCAACCTGTGGGGACCGACGAACAACCTGCTGGCGCAGGCTCCGTCGACGGCCGAGTCGGGTGCCGGATGGCAGACGGTCGCACTGCCGACCCCTGTGGTGCTCGTACCCGGCCAGACCTACACGGCCGCGTACCACTCGACGACCGGCATGTACGCGGTCACCTCCAACGGCCTCGCCGCGGTCCGGACGAGCGGCCCGCTCTCCACGGTGGTCCCGGGGGGCGCCTACGTCTACGGCACAGGCTTCCCGTCCGGCAGCTCGACGGCGTCCTACGGGGTCGACCTCGTGTTCGTCCCGTCCGGCTGACCCGGACCCACGTCCGGCCCGTGGCCGTCGGGATGTCGTCCTCCGACCCCGGCGGCCACGGGTCTGTCGGCATCCGGGTGACCAGCGGGGAGCCACTGCCGCCGTTCGGGTGTTCACCCCTTTCTCGCGGGGTGAAAATGTCCGATATCTGCGGACATGCCCCTCTGGGTTCGTGACACTGGAGCCCACCGATACGTGAGGGGCACGACATGACCGAGCAGCTGCGCGCGGCTGTGGTGGGGGCCGGGTACTGGGGACCCAATCTCGCCCGCAACTTCCGGACCAGCCCGGACTGGGACCTGGTCGCCGTGTGCGACCTCGACGCCGAGCGCGCACGCAAGGTCGTCGGCCCGCGCTCGACGGTGGACGTCATGACGTCGGTGAGCGACCTCCTCGCCCGCGACGACGTCGACGCGATCGCGATCGCGACGCCGGCCCGCACCCACGCGCCGATCGCGCTCGCCGCGCTCGAGGCAGGCAAGCACGTTGTCGTCGAGAAGCCGATCGCGGACCGCGGCGTCGGCGCCCGAACCATGGTGGCGCGGGCCGCCGAGCTGGGCCGCGTGCTCATGGTCGACCACACGTTCTGCTACACCCCGCCGGTGCTCAAGATGCGCGAGCTCATCGCCGAGGGGCACCTCGGCGACATCCTCTTCGTCGACTCGGTCCGCATCAACCTGGGGATCGTGCAGCCCGACGTCGACGTGTTCTGGGACCTCGCGCCGCACGACCTCTCGATCCTCGACTTCATCCTCCCCGGCGGCCTCGTGCCCTCCGGCGTCGCGGCGCAGGGCGCCGACCCGCTGGGCACCGGCCAGACCTGCGTGGGCTACCTGACGCTCCCGCTGCCCGGCGGCGCCATCGCCCACGTGCACGTCAACTGGCTCAGCCCGACCAAGATCCGGCAGATGGTCGTCGGCGGCAGCAAGCGCACGCTCGTCTGGGACGACCTGTCACCTCAGCAGCGGCTCACCGTGTACGACCGCGGCGTCGAGCTCGGTCAGCCGGCGCCGGACAAGACCACCGCCAACATCTCCTACCGCCTCGGCGACGCGTGGGCACCCGCCCTCCCCGAGAAGGAGGCGCTCGGCGTCATGGTCGCCGAGTTTGCGTCCGCCATCCGCGAGGGCCGCGCGCCCCGGACGGACGGCCACGCCGGCCTGCGGGTGCTCGATGTCCTCGAGTCCGCCTCCCTCAGCCTGGAGGACGGCGGCCGCCTGACGCCCGTCGCTTCCCACAACGCACCAGCACTGGAGACCGTCGCATGAGCAAGCTTCAGGGGGCTCGTGTCCTCGTCACCGGCGGGGCCGGCACCATCGGCTCGACGATCGTCGACCAGCTTGTCGACGCCGGCGTCGCCAAGGTTGTCGTCCTCGACAACCTGGTGCGGGGCCGCCGCGAGAACCTCGCGGACGCACTCGCGTCCGGGAAGGTCGAGCTGGTCGAGGGCGACCTGCGCGACCGTGACCTCGTGCACGACGTGACGCGCGGCCAGGACCTCGTGTTCCACCAGGCCGCCATCCGGATCACGCAGTGCGCCGAGGAGCCGCGGCTCGCGCTCGAGGTCCTCGTCGACGGGACGTTCACGGTGCTCGAGGCGGCCGCTGAGCACAAGGTGGACAAGGTGATCGCCGCGTCGAGCGCCTCGGTGTACGGGCTGGCGGAGCAGTTCCCGACGGGGGAGCGGCACCACCACCACAACAACGACACGTTCTACGGCGCGGCCAAGTCGTTCAACGAGGGCATGGCCCGCAGCTTCCGCGCGATGTACGGGCTCGACTACGTGCTGCTGCGCTACTTCAACGTGTACGGCCCGCGCATGGACGTGCACGGCCTGTACACCGAGGTGCTGGTGCGCTGGATGGAGCGCATCGCGGACGGCCAGCCGCCCCTCATCTTCGGCGACGGCCTGCAGACCATGGACTTCGTCGTCACCACCGACATCGCGCGCGCCAACCTGCTCGCGGCGAGCAGCGACGTCGTGGACGGCGTCTACAACATCGCGAGCGGCACGGAGACGAGCCTGCTCGGTCTCGCGCAAGCGCTGCTACGGGCCATGGACTCCGACCTGTCCGTCGAGCACGGCCCGGACCGTGCGGTCAACGGTGTGACCCGTCGGCTGGCAGACACCTCGGCCGCGCGCATCGACCTCGGGTTCGAGGCGGCGATCGGGCTCGAGGAGGGGCTGCGGGAGCTGGTGGCCTGGTGGCGGCCGCTGCGCAGCGAGATCGCCGCGGGTCGCGCGCTGAGCAGTGCGGGTGCACGCCCGTGAGCCGCATCAACGTCATGCAGCCCTGGTTCGGGCCCGAGGAGATCGCCGCGGTCAGCGAGGTCATCGCGTCCGGGTGGGTAGCTCAGGGTCCCCGGGTCGCCGCCTTCGAGTCCGCGTTCGCCGAGGCCATGCAGGTCGAGCACGCGGTCGCGGCGTCGTCCTGCACGACGGCGTTGCACCTCGCTCTGGTCGTCGCGGGCGTCCAGGCCGGCGACGACGTGGTCGTCCCGTCGTTCTCGTTCATCGCCACCTCAAACGCACCCGTGTACGTGGGTGCTCGCCCGGTGTTCGCCGACGTCGACCCGGTGACGGGCAACCTCACCGCGGCCTCGGTCGAGGCGGCGCTGACGGACGCCACGCGCGCGGTGATCGTCGTCGACCAGGGCGGGGTCCCGGTGGACCTCGACGCGATCCGCGCGGTGACCGACCCGCGTGGCATCGTCGTCGTGGAGGACGCGGCGTGCGGCGCCGGCTCGACGTACCGCGGCCGCCCCGTCGGTGCCGGTGCGGACGTCGCGGCGTGGTCGTTCCACCCCCGCAAGATCGTCACCACCGGCGAGGGCGGCATGCTGACGACGCCGCACGCCGAGTGGGCGCAGCGGGCGCGCCGGCTGCGCGAGCACGCGATGAGCGTGTCCGCGGCTGCCCGCCACGCGAGCGTCCTGGCGCCGCCGGAGGAGTACCTCGAGGTCGGCTACAACTACCGGATGACGGACCTGCAGGCCGCCGTCGGCATCGTGCAGCTGGGCCGGCTGCCGGAGGTCGTCGCTCGGCGGCGCGAGATTGCCGCCACCTACGCCAAGCAGATCGCCGAGCTGCCGGGCCTGCGCGCCGTCGCGGACCCGGAGTGGGGGACCTGCAACTTCCAGTCGTTCTGGGTCGAGGTCGGGGTCGAGTTCCCGCTCGACCGCGACGGGCTGCTGGCCCACCTGGCCGACGCTGAGATCTCTGCACGCCGCGGGATCATGGCGACGCACCGCCAGCCGGCCTACGCCGGCACCCCGCACGCGCCGCTGCCCGTCACCGAGCACCTCACCGACTCGACCCTGATCCTGCCGGTGTTCCACCAGATGTCGGAGTCCGAGCAGTCCCGCGTCGTGGACGCCCTGCGGTCGGCGGGTGCGTGACGTGGCGCGTCCCCTGATCCTGGTCGCGGCGAGCGGCCTGGCCCGCGAGGTCCTCGCGGCCGTGCGTGCCACAGGAGAGTACGAGGTCGTCGGCTTCCTCGACGACGACATCGCCCGGCACGGGACCATGCTCGACGGCGTGCCCGTCCTCGGCGGCCTGGACGACGTCGTCGACTACCCCGAGCCCGAGCTGCTCGTCTGCGCCGGGCGCGGGGCGGTACGGGAGCGGCTCGTCGAGAGGCTCGACGAGCTGGGCGTCTTCCCCATCCGCTACGCGACGGTGGTCCACCGCTCCGTCGACGTCCCGGCGGGCTGCGAGATCGGCGTGGGCTCGGTCCTGCTGGCCGGTGTCGTGCTGACAACCGCAGTGACCGTCGGGTCGCACGTGGTCGTCATGCCGAACGTCACGCTCACCCACGACTGCGTGGTGCAGGACTTCGGCACGGTCTGCGCGGGCGTGGCGCTCGGCGGAGGAGTCGTCGTGGGGCGTGCCGCCTACCTCGGCATGAGTTCGAGCGTCCGAGAGAACGTGCGCGTCGGGGAGCGGGCGACGCTCGGCATGGGCGCCGCGCTGCTGGTCGATCAGCCGGACGACGAGACGTGGGTGGGCGTCCCCGCTCGACCTCTCGGCACGCCGACGGGGAACGCGAGACACCGCAGCGAACAGTGGCCCGCGACCGCGGAGCTCGCCGAGACAGTCGACGAAGGAGCACGGGCATGACGACGATCCCACTGGTGGACCTGGGGGCCCAACAGGCCGAGATCGCCGAGGAGGTGCGCGCCGGCCTCGACGAGGTCTTCGCCACCACGGCGTTCGTCGGTGGACCGGCTGTCGGCCGGTTCGAGGCCGCCTACGCTGCGTTCTCGCAGGTCACGCACTGTGTCGGCGTCGCGAATGGCACCGACGCGCTCGAGCTCGCCCTGCGGGCGGCCGGCGTGCGCCCGGGCGGCGAGGTGATCGTTCCGGCCAACACGTTCATCGCGACCGCCGAGGCAGCGTCGCGGATCGGTGCCGTGCCGGTGCCCGTCGACGTCGACCCCGTGCACCTGCTCATCGACCCGGCCGCCGTCCGGGCCGCGGTCGGCCCGCGCACCGAGGCGATCGTGCCCGTGCACCTGTTCGGCCAGGTCGCGCCCGTCGAGGAGATCGGCAAGATCGCCGCCGACGCCGGCGTCCCGATGATCGAGGACGCGGCGCAGTCGCAGGGAGCGCTGCGGCACGGCCGCGCGGCCGGCTCGTTCGGGCTCGCCGCGGGGACGAGCTTCTACCCGGGCAAGAACCTGGGAGCAGCTGGCGACGCCGGGGCCGTGACGACGTCGGACGCCGAGGTGGCACGTACCGTCCGGGTGCTCTCGGCGCACGGATCGGCCAAGAAGTACGAGCACGAGGCGATCGGCATGAACTCGCGGCTCGACACCGTGCAGGCCGTCGTGCTCGAGGCCAAGCTGCGCCGGCTCGCCCGGTGGAACGACGCTCGTCGCGCGGCGGCCGTGCGGTACGCGGAGCTGCTGGTGGGCGTCGACGGCGTCACCGTGCCGGTGAGCGCTGCCGGAAACCAGGACGTGTGGCACCTCTACGTCGTCCAGGTCGATGAGCGCGACCGTGTGCTGGGTGAGCTCAACGCCGCCGGGATCGGGGCGGGGATCCACTACCCGACGCCCGTGCACCTGACCGGTGCTTACGCGGGACTGGGTCTCGGTGCGGGTGCGTTTCCGGTGGCCGAGGCCGCTGCGACGCGCATCCTGTCTCTGCCGATGTTCCCGCACCTGTCGGCGGCGCAGCAGGAGCGCGTCGTCGAGGTGCTTGCGAGCGTCGTCGAACAACCCGGAACGCGTTCGTTCGATGCCTGAGCCCGGCCTCCAGCGCACCGACGAGCCGCCACTCGGTGACGGCTCGCTGCACGAGTCGAGCGTCACGGATGCGGTCATGGCACCCGGCGTCCTCTCCCAGACGGTCAGCGGTGCACTGGCGTGGAGCTTCCTCAACAATGTCGTGAGCCGTGTCGCGACCGTGCTGTCGGGCATCCTGCTGGCTCGTCTCCTCGCTCCCGAGGACTACGGAGTCTTCGCGGTTGCCCTCATCGTGCTCAGTGCCGTGCTCAGCATGAACGAGCTAGGTGTCAGCCTTGCCGTGGTGCGGTGGGAGGGCCGGGTCGACCGGATCGCTCCGACGGTGTCGACGATCGCACTCGTCTGGAGCGTGGTGCTCTACGCCGCGTGCTACCTCGGCGCTCCCGCCATCGCGACTGCGCTCAACGCACCTGAGGCCGTGACGATGATCCGCGTGCTGTCGCTGTGCGTCCTCGTCGACGCTGTCTCGGCTGTCCCGTCCGCCCTGATCACCCGCGAGTTCCTCCAGCGACGCCGGATGATCATCGACCTCGTGGCGTTCTTCGTCGGCACCCTCTTGTCCATTGCGCTCGCCGCCGGTGGCGCAGGGGCGTGGTCGATCGTGTGGGGCTTCGGGCTCTCGAACGTGCTCGCCGGCGTACTCGCCTTCGTGCTCGCGCCACAGCGGTTCTGGCCCGGCTTCGATCGCGAGGTCGCCCGCGAGCTGCTCCACTTCGGCCTCCCACTCGCTGCGTCGAGCCTCGTGCTCTTCCTCATGCTCAACGTCGACTACATCGTCGTCGGGCACGAGCTGGGCAGCCTCGAGCTCGGGCTGTACCTCATGGCGTTCAATCTCTGCTCCTGGCCGGTCAATCTGGTGTCGGCCGCGATCAGGCGCGTCTCGTTCGCGGGATTCTCACGGATCGCGACCGAGTACGAGCGCGTTGGACGCTCGTTCGTGCACTCGACGGGCCTCGTGATGGCGCTGACGTTGCCGATGTGCGCGTTCCTCGCGGTATTCGCCACGCCGACGATCCGGGTGTTGTACGGCGAGCAATGGCTCGCGTCGGCCGGGGCGCTCAGAGCCCTCTGCGCGCTCGGCGCGCTGCGTGTTGCCCTCGAGCTGGTTTACGACTACCTGGTCGCCGTCGGCCGCGGCCGCATCAACCTGGGCCTGCAGGTCCTCTGGGTGGCCGCGCTCGTGCCCGCGCTGATCATCGGCGCCCGCGCGGACGGGATCGTCGGCGTGGCGATCGGCCACTCGCTCGTCGCCGGGTTGGTGGTGCTTCCCGCCGCGCTGTGGATCTTGCACCGCAGCCATGTCAAGGTCGCCGGCCTGGTGGGCGCACTGGCGCGTCCGGTCGCGGCGACGGTGTTGACGATCGCGGTCGGGCTGGCGGTGTTGGAGGCGGTGCCCGGCCCGCTGCTGCAGCTCGTCGTCGGCGGCGTCGCCGTCTCGGTCGCCTGTGCCGCCGTCTATTACCCGATGCGCTTCGAGCTGACCAGCAGATTCCGCGGCAACGCCACCGCCACCAGCGGGGTGGCATAACCATGGAGCTGTTGCGGCTAGGACGTGCGGCTGCTCTCGTCACGGAGCCACGTCGAGAAGTCGCCTTGGCGGATCCGGCGGCGCGCGCTCAGCCGTGCGGCGACGGTGACACCGGCGAACACCGGCACCTTCGGGATCAGCCGCGGCTGTTCGCGCGCGAGTCGGCCGAGGGTCCGCAGCGACGTCCTGGCCTCGTCCGACCGCAAGCCCGCTCGCTGTGCCTCGGCGTTGCCGGTCACGACGCGGATGCGCCTCCTAAGCAGGTCGCGCAAGGTCTTGGGGGGGCGCACCACAACGGTTGCGGAGCTGACGACCGCCCGCTCGTCGAGCGCGAAGGCCTCCGACATGACGAGGTCGTCGGACATCGAGGGCGGCAGCGCACCGACGCGGGACACTCCGATGTCGTCGAGAGCCACCACACCCCGACCGAACAGGCCGGCCTCCACCTGGGGGAGGCTCTCCCAGACGTCGTAGTACCAGCTGACGAGCCGAGCGACGCCGTCGCGAGGAAGCACACGACGTGGTGCGGCAGCGTGCACGTCGTCGTCCCGGAGCCTGGCCGCGAGCGCGCGGACCGAGTCGATGTCCAGGACTACGTCGGCGTCGACGTAGATCCGGGGGAGCGCGGCGGCCACCCGGTCACCGGCTCGCAGCGCCAGCCGCTTCGATGGCTCGGGGATCTCGAGCACTGTCACGTCGTTCCCGCGGTGTCGGGCCATTTCCGCGGTGCGGTCGTGGCAGCCGTTGCACACGACGACGATCTCGAGTTCGCCGGGTCGCGCGCCGTCGAGCAGCGCGTCGAGCAGGCGACCGATCTGCCGTTCCTCATCATGAGCCGGGATAACGACACCGATCGTGGGGGTGGCGGTGCCGAGGGGTTCCACGCCCACATGGTGGCACGGACGAACATGGCCGCAGAAGACACAATGTCCCGCCGTCGTGAGGAGCCGTCGTGAGGATCGTGGTCTACCCCCACGACCTGTCGGTCGGCGGGAGCCAGCTCAACGCCATCGAGATCGCCGCTACCCTGCGGGCGCGGGGGCACGAGTGCATCGTCTTCGGCCCGAACGGTCCCCTGGTCGACCGGGTTCGTCAGCTCGGCCTTGAGTTCATCGAGTCGCCTGATCCGCGACGCCGCCCGAGTCCGGCGGTGGTCCGCGCGCTCACCAACCTCGTTCAGGAGCGTCAGGTCGACGTGATCCACGGATACGAGTGGCCGCCGATCCTGGAGGCCACACTTGCGGCGCGCTCGCGGGACCGAACTGCCGTGGTGGGGACCGTGATGTCTATGGCCGTAGCCCCGTTCCTGCCGAAGTCGGTCGACCTGGTGGTCGGGACCGCGCAGATCGCCGCCGTCGAGCGTGCGTCGGGGCGTCTGCACGTCGAGGTCATCGAGCCGCCCGTCGACCTCGTGCACAACGACCCCGCGGACGTTTCCGGTCTCGACGAGTTTCGTGCCGAGTGGGGACTCACGCCAGACCGGCTGACTGTCGTCTGTGTGACCCGATTCGCGCAGCAGCTCAAGCTCGAAGGTCTGTTGACGGCGATCCGCGTGGTGTCCGAGCTCGCAGAGTCGGTGCCGGTCCGGCTGCTCGTGGTGGGGGACGGTCCTGCCCGCGCGACGGTCGAGGCGGCTGCTGCCACGGCGAACGCGCTGCACGGCGACGGGTGCGTCGTGCTCACGGGCGAGCTGTCGGACCCCCGACCGGCCTACGCCGTCGCCGACCTCTCGCTCGGTATGGGAGGGTCCGCGCTCCGTGCGCTGGCCTTCGGCGCTCCGCTGGTCGTCCAGGGCGAGAACGGATACTGGCGGCTCCTGACCCCCGAGTCCGAGCCCGAGTTCCGCTGGGCCGGATGGTACGGGTACGGCGAGGACGCCGACTGCGGCGCCGACGAGCTCCGCAAGATCCTCGACGACCTCCTTCCCGATGCCCCGCGACGAGCTCACCTCGGGGCCTATGGAAGCTCGCTCGTCCATGACGACTTCTCGGTCGAGCATGCGGCGGATCTTCAGCTCGCCGTCTACGAAGGTGCGGTGCAACGTGCCTGCGGACCCGG
The DNA here is from genome assembly GCF_056406355.1 of Cellulomonas sp. P1_C4. NCBI lineage: Bacteria > Bacillati > Actinomycetota > Actinomycetes > Micrococcales > Cellulomonadaceae > Cellulomonas > Cellulomonas sp. P1_C4. Next base: position 45,604 of record NZ_JBFUAI010000016.1, read on the forward strand.
GATCCCCGACCTCGCACGTGCTGGGGTCGGCTACCTGGCCTACCAGGGCCGACGCAAGCTCGCCCGCGCACTCGGCAGGGGTGCCGCGGACGACTTCAACGCGCGCCCGGTCGCCCGATCGGACGCGCCCGCGGCGCGGCGCCCGGCCACGACGGCGTCGCCGGCCGTGGGACGCAACGACGCGGTTCTCGTGTACCTGGCCGGGGCTCCGTGGGACGCGGTCACCGGGACCGACCGGCATCTCGCAGTCGAGCTGGCGGCGCATGGTCCGGTGTTGTGGGTCGACCCACCCGTGTCGTGGTGGTCCCGCCGTCGCCGTGGTCAGACCACGCCCCCGGTGTCGACTGTGGGTCAGGGGATCGTAAGGGTGCACACGGTCGTCCTTCCAGGGGTGAGCCGCCCGGTGCTCAGGGACGTCGCGCAAGTTCAGGTGCTCGCGCATGCGCGTCGAGTGCTGTCGCGGTCGGCCCATCGGGTGGCTGCGGTCGTCGCATCCAGTCCGGAGGCAGCCCTGCGGGGCTGGCGGGGCGTCGCGCCGACGATCTACTACGCGACGGACGACTTCGTCGCGGGGGCCCGAATCCTCGGCACCTCTGTACGACACGCGTCCCGCGCTCGGACGTCGAACCTGCGGTCGGCGGACCTGACGGTCGCGGTGACCGAAGAGCTGGCGGCGATCCTGCGTCGTTCCGGCCACCCCGCCGGGGTCTTGGCCAATGGTTGCCACCCCGCGCTGTTCGCGGACGTCGACCGGCTCGTGCCGGCGACCACCACGCTGGCCTCTCCCGTCGCCGGGGTCGTGGGTCAGCTCAACGACCGGCTGGACATCGGCCTTCTTGAGGCCGTCGCGCGCTCCGGGACGAGCGTCCTACTCGTCGGTCCCCGGTACGAGGAGCAGCCTCAGACGATCGCCCGGCTCGACGGACTCATCGAGCTCGACAACGTGGAGTGGGTGGGCCGGCAACCGTTCGAGGACCTCCCGTCCTGGATGGCGGCGATCGACGTCGGACTTACTCCTTACCTGGACACCCCGTTCAATCGGGCCAGCGCCCCGCTCAAGACGCTGGAGTACCTCGCAGCGGGCCTTCCCGTTGTCTCGACGGACCTGCCGGCGGCCCGCGCGCTCGACACCGCGCACGTCCGGCTAGCGCGGACGTCGCACGGGTTCGTGGACGAGGTGAACGAGGCGCTGCGGGAGAGCGGGACCCCCGCCGCGCGGGCGGAACGGCGCGAGATTGCTCGAGGACAGTCGTGGGCGGCGCGAGCCGAACAACTCGAGTCGATGATCGCGATGCTGTCCGAAGAGAGCGACCGATGATCCCCGACCTGTCGTCCGCTGCCGGACTCGTGGTCCTCCAAGGATCGGTACCGGTCGACTCCGCGGCACGGATCAGGCACGCGGTCGGCAGCACCCTGCGCGTGTCCGACGACGGCGCTGGAACGACCGTGACGTGGGGTGCCGTCGATGCTCCCGCGGACGGTGCGGGAACAGTCCTGGTGCTCGGTGCGCGCAACGAGGCTCGAGATCTCGCTCCCGAGGCCGCGCGCGCCGCCGCGGTGGGCGGAGGTCGTGACGTCCTGCCGCCCTTCGCCGTGGCTGTCCGGGACGGCTCCGTCACGACGGTGAGGACCGACTCACTGGGCTTCCGCCAGATTTACTCCGCGGCGACTGCGGATGCTGTCGGGCTATCGACGTCATCGATCGCCCTTGCGTCTGCACTGCGACGCGGAGTGGATCGGGCTGCGATCGCTGTGCAGTCGCGACTCGGGTGGCAGGTCGGCGGTGCGACGCCGTTCGAGGGGGTCTCGGTCCTCGGGCCGGGCGCCGCTGTTGAGCTGCGGGCCGGACGGCTCGACACGTCGCCGGCGATTCGGCGGCCGCACGTGCCGCGACGCAGTCTCGCCGATGCTGCCCCCGCTGCGGCCCAGCTGCTCCGGGAGCTGCTGTCGGCGTTCCTCGATGAGCATCCCGATGCCATCCTGCAGCTGACCGGTGGGCAGGACTCTCGCATACTTCTCGGTGCGATCCCGCGCTCTCGTCGCCGCGAGGTGGACGTGATGACACTCGCCGTCCCCGGCAGCGAGGACGCCCACATCGCCGCGACGATCGCCAAGCGGTACGGGATGAGGCATCACGTGGTCACGCTCGAGGGTGCGGAGGAGCTCGAGCCCTCGGAGGCGTACGACCTGTGCTGCCGGGCGGCGGTCCGCCTCGACTGCAGCGCGGACCCGGTCGCGTACGCGTCCTTGGCGTTCCCGGAGTCGCGGATCGAACCACGCCCGCGGTTGTCTGGCCTCGGCGGTGAGTTCGCCCGCGGGTTCTACTACTTCGGGCGACTTCGCGAGCTTCCGGTGTCTCGCGCGCGCGTGGAGCGCCTGGCACGGTGGCGCATGTTCCCCAACGAGTCGGTCGACCGGTCCGCGCTCGACCCGGAGTTCGACCGCTGGGCGTCGTCGACCGCCGTCGACGCGATCCATGACGCCTTCGTCGCGACGGACGCGTCATGGTGGGATGCCACCGACGAGTTCTACCTGGGCGAGCGCATGCGACGGTGGGCGGGAACGCTCGCGTCGGCAACCGCCTTCGACCGCGCGGTCGTCAACCCGATGCTGGACCACCGCTTCCTCGATCTCGCCCGGAGCGTGGCTCCGCGGGAGAAGCGTGGCGCGCGGTACCTCAGCTCGATCCTCGTTGAGCTCGACGACGAGCTGGCCTCGATCCCCATGGATGGTCGGCCCGCACCCGCCACGTTCGCGACCACGGGAGCCCGACGGACGGTCACTCTCGGTCTAACCGAGGCGCGTCGGATGAAGGGGAAGGTCGCGCAGCGCCTGTCCCGGACCCGTCGACCTCCGGCGGGCGCGGACGTGCTAGCGAGCCGGGTCGTCGAGCACTGGCGTGCCACTCCCAGTGAGCTCGCCGGCGTCGCACAGCTCGGTGTCTTCGATGCCGGGTGGCTCGAGAGGCTCGTCGAGGGCTCCGTCGACGCGGGTCCGTCGACCGTCGCGCTCCTGGTCAACCTCTGCGTCGCCGCAAAGGTCAGCGGGGGATCAGACCCGGGTCGCGCGGAAGCTGTACCGGACGCGTCGAAGGGCGCAGCAGCGTGGTAACGGCATGACGAGACTGCCGATGGCCGCGAATCCACCAGCTGAGCTCGCTGAGGACCGTGACGGCGTAGTAGGCGCTCGCACGCAGCGTGCCCTGCCGCCGCCGGTAGAGGCGCACACGATTGAGGATCTGCATCGCATGGATCTCTGGAGACGTGCCCGACTGCGCGCCGATGTGGATGGCGCCGGCGCCAGGCACGAACGTCGTGACCCAGCCGAGGTCGCGTGCCCGGAGGCAGAAGTCGGTCTCCTCCGAGTAAAGGAAGTAGGACTCGTCCCAGCCGCCGAGCGCGTCGTAGCAGGCCCGAGAGACGGCCAGCACGGCACCGAGCGCCCAGTCGACGTCGTGCTCGATCTCGTAGGCACGCTCGTCCTGGACGTATTCCGACAAGGCGGGACGCTTTGTCCAGGCCAGCCCGGAGGCGCGGCCGATCGTCGGCTCTCGTCGGAGCGAGAGCTGCAGGTGGCCGTCGGCACCGAGGACCCGTGGCGCTGTGATGCCCGTGCGACCGCCGAGGCGCTCGACAAGCAGCCGCGCCGCACGAGGAGCGAGCCTCGCGTCCGGGTTGAGGACCAGGATCGCCGGCGTGTCCGGGGCAGCCGCTGCGCCGGTGTTGAGGCCGCCCGCGTATCCGGTGTTCGTCGACGCGACAAGGCGGACGTCGTCGCGAGCGGCGACGACCTCCCGGGTGTCGTCGGTGGACCCGTTGTCGACGACCACGACATCGGCTGGCATCCCGTCGAGGGCCGCTGGCAGGGAGTCGAGCAATCCCTCCACGACGTGCGAACTGTTGTAGGTAATGACGACGACCGTGACATCCGCAGGCACGGCCCGATAGTACGGGTACAGCCCGGCCCGACAACGTTCCGCTCAGGGAGGTAGCGAGGTGTTGAATGTCCTGCTCATCGCCCCGACTATCGACCAAGCGGACGTCGGCGAGGCATGGGTCGCCTACCAGTGGGCGAGCCGACTGGCCGAGCGTCATCAGCTGACGGTCCTGACCTACCGCAAGCGGGGGAAGCCGTCGATCGCGTCCCAGCTTCCGGGCGCTCGAGTAGTGGAGTGGGTGGAACCGCCGCTCGTCGGTCGTGCGGAGCGCCTGAACAGCCTGCTGAAGCCGGGCTACGTGGCGTTCTACCGCCGCGCCCGCCGCTGGATCAAGGACGCGCAGCGTCGAGGCGCCGAATTCGACGTCGCGCACCAGGTAGTCCCGGTCGCCATGCGCTACCCGTCGCCGGCAGCTGGTCTCGGCATTCCGCTCGTCGTGGGGCCGGTCGGCGGCAGCCTGGACTCGCCCCCAAGTTTCGAGGGGGACGACACCGCGCCCTGGTATGTCGGACTGCGTCGCCTCGACGGTTGGCGGTTACGCCACGACCGGACGCTGCGACGGACCTACGAGGATGCGGACTGCGTGCTCGGCATCGCCCCCTACGTCGGCGACGCACTCCGCGGCCTGTCCATCCGACGGATGGAGTACCTGCCGGAGACCGCGCTCGAGGTGCTTCCGGAGCCGGTGGACCGTTCGGATCGTGATGCGCCCGTGCGCCTCGTCTTCGTGGGCCGGCTCGTACGAACCAAGGGCGCCAGGGACGCTGTCCGTGCCATGGCACACCTGCATGACCTGTCGGTCCGGCTCGATGTGGTCGGGGACGGCTTCGACCGTGAGGCATGCGAGCGTCTCGCCGCGGAACTCGGTGTAGACGACCGCGTGCATTTCCACGGCATGGCCGGCCGCGACGCCGTCGCCGAGTCGTACCGTCGAGCGGACGTGTTCGTGTTCCCGAGCTACCGGGAGCCCGGCGGGAACGTCGCCTTCGAGGCCATGGGCTACGGCCTGCCCCTGGTCGTCAGTGATCGCGGCGGCCCCGCCAACGTCGTCGACGACACCTGCGGCGTGCGAGTCACGCCGGTCACCCCGGAGCAATACGCGGAGGACATCGCTGAGGCCGTGCGTGAGCTTGTCACCCAGCCCGACCGTCGAGCCCAGCTGGGGCGTGCCGCCCGCGAACGAGCGGCCACCATCGGGCTCTGGGAGAGCAAGATCGACTGGATCGGTGCCCTCTACGACGAGCTCGCGGGCGGTCAGGCGAACGAGCCGCGCTGATCCGCCCGCGAGCCTGTGGTCAGTTGTTCACCGGGGCGAGGTTCTCGTCCCAGTAGTTGCCGGTGAACGCATTGCCAGAGTTGGACTCGGTGAACGACGCGATGATGCCGTAGCTGCCGCACCCGGAGAAGAACTTCTTGCTCAGCCGGTTGTCCACAAAGCGGATGTTCGACGTTGCGCCGAACTTCCCGTCGCCGCCATAGAGGCAGTAGCCCCCGCCAGCGATCAGGTTGTCCTGGACGAGGTTGTTCTTCTGCACCGGCGCGAAGTCCTGGTAGAACGCGATGGTCGCGGTCTGGGACAGCTGGTTGAAGATCGTGTTGTGCCGGATCGTCATCCCGCCGCCGCCGTTGGAGGCGATACCGACATCGTGCGACAACCCGGGAACCTGGGCCATGTCGTGGATGTAGGAGTCGGTGACCGTCCCGCCCCCCGATGAGATGCCTGCGCTGCATCCGTGGATGTTCACTCGGGTGATCGTGGGTGCGCCGTCGCCGATGTTGAAGATGCAGGCGATGTCCTGTGCGCTGCCGGCGGGTGTCGTGAACTCCGAGTCGACGACAGTGAGGCCGGTGGCACCCGGTCGAAGGATGATGACCCAGTCGGCTGCGCCGGCGCCGCGTCCGCCGGTCACCTTCGTGTTCTTGATGGTGACATTGGGTGCGGTCACGTTGATCTCACCCGTGATGTCGAGCCCATCGATGACCTGCCCGGGAGTGGACGCGGTGACTGACCCGGACGCGCGCAAGGTGACGCCCTTGGGCACCCCAGTGTTGGTGGCGTCCGGATAGCCACAGGCGCTCGGCACCGAGGCGCATCCTGTGGGCCTCGACCCGGGTGGCGTCACCGGCGGCGGCGTCGTCGGCGGCGGCGTCGTCGGCGGTGCGGTGGGCGTCGCCGTCGGCTTCGGAGTGGCGGAAGCAGTCGGCGTAGGCGTCGCCGAGGCCGTCGGCTCGGGCGTCGCCGTTGCCGTCGGAGTCGGGGTGGCCGTGGGTGTGGCGCTGTCGCTTGGGGTCGGAGTCGGCTCCGTCGTCGGGTCCGGGCTCGTGGTGCCGGAGTCGGTCGGTGACGGCGAGGGCGTTGCCGAGCCGTTGGAACTCCCGCCGTGGTTGTGCCAGTGCCCCGACCAGGGCCACCAGCCCTGGTGGTATCCGCGGTCGCCCCGTTCGCCGCGGTCGTGGCCCCGCCACGACGAGGCACTCGCTGATGTCGCGAGCAGGAGGACGGCGCACGTGGCTGCCAGAAGGGTTCGTCGAACGCGGGACGCATTCACGATCGCGCGTCGTCGCGACTTCACGTGACGCATGTCGGTGTGCTCCTCAGTGTCGGTGACAAGGCGTTGCGGTGCCCCCTTGAGGCGGAAAAATCACGATCCAGCCCCAAACCGCCCCGACCGTATCACCCGATTCGCGCACTCCCGCCGTCAAGTGCCGCGGGCGACAGGCTTGGTGATACCCGGACGAGGCGCCATGTTGCGCCCGCGATGCCGAGGATCAGGAAGAGCGTGCCGGGCACGCTCGAGAACGAAAATGCATCAAACAGGGCGAATGAGACGCCCCCGGCCGCGATCGATGCGGCGAGCGCCTGACAGAGCTGCCGAACGTCGGACGACATGGACGCGCGGCGGGCGGCGCGGGCCGCGAAGAACCCGGTGGCGATGAGCAGGAGCGCCGCGGCGAGGCCGACGAGACCCACCTCGATAGCCAGGAGGAGGTACTGATTGTCGAGGATCCGGTAGCGCGGGAGAAACGTCGAGAAGCCGCGTCCGAAGAAGGGTTCCTTGCCGATGAACTCGAGAGCGACGGCATAGCTCCCCGTTCGCGACTGGGCGGACGAGTCACCGCCGATGCCGGTGAAGAGGCCGGTGATGGTCCCGATCATCCCGGGCACCGCCACGAACACGAACAGGAGCATTGCGGCGACCACACCGGCAACGCAGGCGCGGGCGGAGCGCGACCAGGTAGGAATGAGGACGAGGAGCCCGACCGCCGCGCCCACAATCGCGGAGCGCGAGATCGACAGCAGGATCGCGAGCCCGAGGACGAGGGGTGGGTACCAACGACGCAAGGCGCTTCGCCCATCCTTCGTCATCGCGCTGTTGAGGGCGATCGGCAGCAGCATCGTGAGGACCGCGCCGTACTCGATCGGGTGGCTGGCGGTTCCGGCCGGGCGGGTGAAGCCGTCGCGGGCGACCGCGCCGGTCAAGGCCTGGTTCGCGGTGAGGCCGGGGATGTCGATGTAGTTCACGAATGCCTGGCCGGTGGCGAACTGTGCGATCCCCAGCGTCGCGACAGCACCACCGGCGAGGGCCAGGCGCCGGGTCAGGGTGGTCAGGCGCTCTATCGTCGAGATGCCGTCGGTCGCAATGAGGAGGACGCCCGTCCACCCGAGGACCGCCACCAGGCCGAGGTCCGCGGTGCTGCTCTCCTCGGCGAGGATCGGGCGCATCATCGCGACGACGTAGCTGGTCAGCACGCAAAGGAAGAACACTCCGGCGGCGAGCCGGACCGGCTGACGACCTGCGCCGGTGGGCGTCGACCGGTGGACGTGGTGCCAGGTCCACAAGAGGGCGCAGCCGAGGCCGACGAGCAGTGCGGGCGTGCCCGCGCCCCCGAGCGGGGCGAAGACGAGCTTCGACGGCAGGGCATAGAGCAGGACGATGTAGACGGTGAGGATCGTGACGGTGTCGATGCCGCCCTCGGCGCGCTTGCCGTCCGTCAGGTCGCCGACCGCGGGAAGCCCGCCCGCGGTCACCTCACCAGTTGTCATTGTGTGTCGGCCGGTCCGGGTAGCGCGATGGCAGCTGGAGGAGAGCGTTCAGTTCCGCGATCGACGATCCCAATGCGGGCTCGGTCTCAGGCGACTCCGCGGCGTCCTCCGCCACCCCCGACGCCTCGAGCGCGGCACTTGGCTCGCTCTCCTCGCTCCCCTCGGACGTGAGATCTCTCGCAGCGTCGTCACGAACGGATCGACGTGACGGCTCGGGAGCTCCCGCCCCCGCCGGCGTTGGGTCGGACTGGGCGCTGGCCGTACTCGACATGGCGGCGGCGGAGGCGTTCGAGTCGGCCAGTCGCCGCGAGCGACGGAGTGTTCGGGTCTTGAGCATGCCGTCCAGCAGGCCGATGAGCATCACGACGGCGACGAGTGACGCCGCCCCGGCCGCTGCGACGGCGCGCATTCGTGCCTTCACCACGGGTGTCGGCTTGTCGTCGGACGTCAGCACCATCGATGTGATCTGGGAGCCGTCGGGGACGTTGAGCGCCTTCTGCAGGACGACCAGGGTGGACGGCACGCTCTCGAGGACGGCCTGCCGCACCTCGTCGGCCTGTGCGGCGGAGTCGCCGCGGCCGGTGATGATGAGGATCGGACCGCTGGTGGCCCAGTCGGGCAGCACGTCGTAGTCGGCGTGCCCGAGCGTGGTCATCACCTGCGTGCGGCTGGCGTCGGAGGTCAGTGCGCGGGTGAGGACATCGGCCGCCTGGTCAAGACCGCCAAGGTAGAGGTACGGGTTCCCGCCTTCACCGACGCTGGACTCAGGTGGTAGGAGGACGACATTGGCCTCGGTCTCGAACGTCGGCGGGATCAGTTCGAACACGCCGACGCACACCCCGCCGACGGCGAGCAGGCCGGCGAGCGTCAGGTACCAGCGACGAACGAGAGTTCCGCTGAGATCCTTGAGCTGCATCGTGTGGCCCCTGCTCGTGTAGGTGGTCAGAGTGGGTCGATCCTCGTTCTCGAAGCATAAGTCGGGCATTCGCGACAAGCGTTGCTTCTCTCCCAACTCGTCACATTTCATCCGCCCGATTGACCCTTTCGGCGGATGAGATCGGGAGGCCCGTTGGGAGGATGGGCGAGTGAGGGGGGACCGATGACTGCGACCGACGTCTTAGGAGCGATCCGGCGACGGTGGTACGTCGCCGTCGCGGGACTTCTCGTCGTCGCGCTCGCCTGCGTCGGTGCACAGCGTGCTCAGGGCGTCTTCTGGACACAGGTGGACGTCGTGTTCCTCGTCCCGCAGAGCGCTCGCAACCCCAACTCGCTCGAGGTCACCTCGCAGAGCCTCATCTCGACAGCCGGCGTCGTCGCCCTGCGGGTCAACGACGGAAAGAAGTCGAGTGCCTTGTCGTCGTCCAGCGTCAGCCTCGTCGGCGAGGGCATCCGCGATGGGCATTCCGTCCGTCTCCCGAACGCGGGCGGGCAGTGGGCGGACAACTACACGCGCCCGGTTCTCGACGTCCAGGTCGTCGGACCGTCGCGCGAAGCAGTGCACGCCGAGCTGAACGTCCTGCTCGAGCAGATTCAGAGCACGCTCGACGAGCTGCAGGTCAGCGGCGGTGCAGACGAGTTCAATCGGATCACGACGCAGTACGCTCCGACGTCGCCCGTCGTCTACTTCATCTCTACACAGGCGAAGCGGGCCATGATGGCGATCCTGCTGCTGGGCTTCCTGCTCACCCTGGCGGCGGTCGTGGGCGTCGATCGCATCGCCATGCGATCGACGGGTCGTCGGTCGCATGTACGTCCTGCCCACGACGCCGTCGACCGGGCACCTGAGAGCTTGTCGGCCGGGAGCGCCACATGACCCCCAAGGTCCTAATCGTCTACGGCACGCGCCCTGAGGCGATCAAGCTCGCACCGGTGGTCAAGGCCCTGGAGGCGTCTGGCACGGTCGAGCCGGTCGTCGTGGTCACCGGCCAGCACCGGCACATGCTCGACCAGGTCAACCGGCTGTTCGACATCACGCCGGCGCACGACCTCGACCTGCTCAAGGACCGCCCCGACCTGACCGGCATCACGACGCGCTCGCTGGAGGGCCTCGCAGGCGTGCTGGCGGACGAGCGCCCCGACCTCGTGGTGGTCCAGGGCGACACCACGACCGTGTTCGCCGCCGCGCTCGCCTCGTTCTACGCCAAGGTGCCGGTGGCCCACGTGGAGGCCGGCCTGCGGACGGGGGACCGGTACAACCCGTTCCCGGAAGAGATCAACCGCCGGCTCACGTCCAGCCTGACGACGCTCCACCTCGCGCCGACGCCGACGTCCCGGGCGAACCTGCTGGCGGAGAACATCGACCCCGCCGACGTCGTCGTGACCGGCAACACGGTCATCGACGCGCTGCTCGACGTGGTCCAGCGGGACCTCCCACTGACCGATCCGGCGCTGGCCGGTATCGAGGACGCCGAGCGGGTGGTCCTGGTGACCAGCCACCGGCGCGAGTCATGGGGCGAGCCGATGGCGCGGACAGGCCGGGCGCTCGCCCGGGTGGCCAAGGCGTTCCCCGACACCGTGTTCGTCCTGCCGGCTCACCTGAACCCTGGGGTGCGCGAGGTGCTGCTGCCGCCGCTGGTCGGGCTGGACAACGTTCGGGTCACCGAGCCGCTCGACTACGCCGACATGGCCCGCGTGATGGCGGCATCGACGCTCGTCGTCACCGACAGCGGCGGGGTCCAGGAGGAGGCACCGAGCCTCGGCAAGCCGGTCCTGGTCCTGCGCGAGACGACGGAGCGACCGGAGGCAGTCGAGGCCGGGACGGTGAAACTGGTGGGCACCGACGAGGAGGTCATCGTCGACGAGGTCACCCGCCTGCTCACCGACCAGGACGCGTACGACGCGATGGCGCATGCCGTGAACCCGTACGGCGACGGTCGTGCTGCGGCGCGGGTCGTCGGGGCGATCGAGCACTTGTTCGGGCTGGGGCCGCGCCCGGACGACTTCGTTCCGGGCGCGGCCTGACCGCTCAGCGCCAGACGCCGCGGGTGTCGTAGACGACCTTGCCCTCCAGCCGCGAGCGACTGATCGAGCGGAACTGGTCGTGGTCCACCAGCAGCACCACGATGTCGGCGTCGTCCAGGGCGTCGTTGGCCGACTGCAGGCGGATGTTCGGCCGGCCGTGCAGGGCGCGCGGCAGGTCGTCGGTGTACGGCTCGGCGACGCGCAGGTCGAGGTCGGGCAGGGCGTCGGCGATCGCGGCGACGACGTCGACCGCGGGGCTCTCGCGCATGTCATCGACGTTGGCTTTGAACGTAAGGCCGAGGCAGACGACGGTCGGGTTGCGGAACCGGGAGGTCTTCGCGACGACCTGCTCCGCGACGTGCTGAGGCTTGGAGTCGTTGACCTCGCGCGCGGTGCGGATCAGCCGGGCGAGGCCGGGGGCGGCACCGACGATGAACCACGGGTCGACGGCGATGCAGTGGCCTCCGACGCCCGGTCCGGGCGACAGGATGTTGACGCGCGGGTGGTGGTTGGCCAGCCGGATGACCTCCCACACGTCGAGCTTGAGGTGCTCGCTGATCAGCGACAGCTCGTTGGCGAACGCGATGTTGACGTCGCGGTAGGCGTTCTCGACCAGCTTGGCCATCTCTGCCGAGGCGGCGTCGGTCTCGAGGATCTTGCCCTGCGCGAAAACTCGGTACAGGGAGGCCGCCTTGGCTGCGCACCGCCGGGTGATGCCGCCGACCACACGGTCGTTGGTGATCATCTCGATCATGATGCGGCCCGGCAGGACGCGTTCGGGGCAGTGCGCGACGAAGACGTCGGGCACCCCGTCGGTGGCGTGCGGCAGGCGGAGGTCGGGGCGCAGCTCGGCGATCCACCGGCTGACCTGCTCGGTCGTCCCGGGAGGTGACGTCGACTCGAGGACGACCAGCTCGCCGCCGCGCAGCTCCGCGGCGACCGAGACTGTCGCCGCGTGGACGAAGGCGAGGTCGGCCGTGCGGTCGTCGAGGAAGGGCGTCGGCACCGCGATGATGAACGCGTCGGCCTCGGGCATGGTCGTGGTGGCCGTGAGGCGGCCGATGCCGACCGCGCCGCTCACGCCCACGGCGAGGTCCGGCTCGACGAACGGCACCTCGCCATTGGCCACCGCCTTGACGGTGTCCTCGTTGACATCGACGCCGACGACCTCGATGCCGCGGGTGGCCAGGGCGACGGCTGTCGGTAGGCCGATGTAGCCGAGACCGACGACCGCGACGCGGCCGGTGAAAAGGTCATCCATGGGGTCCTCCGGAGTGAGTGGCACGCCGGTAGGCCGGCGTGGGGCGGACGAGTTCGCGCAAGGTCATCCAGATGAAGACGGTGTTCGTCGTGAAGTACCGCCGCCAGAGGCGCCGAGGTTCTTGGACGAGCCGGTACGCCCACTCGAGGCCCAGCCGCTGCCACGCGCGGGGAGCGCGTCGGGTCACGCCGGCCAGCACGTCGAACGAGCCGCCCACGCCGTGCAGCACCGGAACGCCGAGGCGGTCGCCGTGGGCGGCCAGGAACATCTCTTTCTTGGGCGAGACCATGCCCAGGAAGAGCATGTCGGCGCCGCTCGCCGCGATGTCGTCGGCGACCTCGCTCGCCTGCTCGGCGGTGAAGTACCCGTCGCGGCTTCCGGCCACCCGCAGCCCGGAGAACCGCTGCCCGATCCGCTCGACAAGTGCGGCGAGCACCTCGGGCCTGGCGCCCAGCAGGTAGATCGAGCCGCCCGTGCGGTCGGCGCGCGCGAGGAGCTCCTCGAACAGGTCGATGCCCGCGACGCGTTCGGGCAGCGGGTGCCGCAGGAGGCGGCTGGCCCACACGACGGACTGACCGTCGGCCAGCAGCACGTCCGCCTCGAGCAGGGAGTCGCGCAGCAGCGGGTCCTTGTGCAGGTTCACCACCTTGGCCGCGTTCACCACACCGACCAGCAGCCGAGTACGGGTGGTGAGGGCGGTGTCGCAGCGGTCGAGCACCTGCCCCATGGTCAGCGCGTCGAGCTGTAGGCCGAACAGGCGCTGCCGGACGGGTGCCGCGGTCGTCGTCGTCATGTCTCCTCCTGCGTCGGAGCGAGCGCCTCGACGACGCCAGCGGCGCGCCAGGCGTAGAGCAGCCAGCCGAGCTCGTACGGGCGGCACTCGTGGTCCACCCGCACCGGGGGGAGGACGGTGTCGAGGCCGGGAACCTTGAGTCCCCGGGAGACCGAGGTGGTCGCCGCCGACAGGGACCGCGCGGCCTTCGGAGGCTCGCGCCGGCCCACCTTGCGCCACACGAGGTGGTGCTTGGTCGAGACGAGCTCCTCGAGGACCTCGGGGTGCGTGTCGAGCCAGCGCAGCCCGCGTGCGACGGCCTCGGCGTGGTCGGTGCCGCCGGCCTCGGAGAGATCGAAGAGCGCCATGGGACCCATCGCGTGCTGGTGCACGGAGTAGACCGGGAAACCCTCGACCACCGTGCCGTCCCGCCAGTCGTAGTGCCACCACCACTGGCCCTGCGGCCCCTGGAGCTGGACTATCCGCGCGGCGCACCGCTCGGCGGCCGCGAGGGCCGTCTCGTCGGCGTTCGACGCCGCGAGGCGGGCGAGCGCCTGGATCGGGTACACCTGGTCCGCGAAGCAGCCGACGTGGCTACGCCAGCGCCCGAGCGAGTCCGCGGGCAGCGCGTGCGGGAACAGACCCTGCGGCCCCTGCGCCGCCAGGAGCCTCTCCCGGGCCAGGCTGCGGACCGTCGCCGCGGCCGGCGACGAGGCGTCGATCGCCAGCGCGGCGACCGCCGCCGTGAGCGCCCACGACGTGTCGACGGTCGGGAGGGCCGCGCCCGACGCGAGTCGGCCGGCGAGGTCGTCGAGCAGGGCGGAGTCGACGACGCCGCGGACCTCCGCGCTCACCCACGCCGCGAGCGCGACCGCACCGGTGTCCGGGTCCCCGACCGCTCGTTCGGCGACGAGCGCCCCGAGGGCGTCCGCGGTCCGGCCGTCGAGCACGCCCTGCTGGACGTCGAGCGGCATCCGAGCCAGGCCGAGGGCGACGATCGCGGCGTACCGCAGGTTCGTCCCTTCCTGCTGCAGTGCGACGCCGTCGGGTCGCCGCACGAGCCGGACGGTCTGCGTGAACTCGGCGGTCGTGGGTCGGTACGTCGCCGGGAGCCCGGCCACGGCGAGCTCCACGAGGTCGTCGACCACCGCAGCGTCGTCGGGAGCGAGGCCGTGCGTGCGCGGCGCCGTCGTCGGCTGGATCTGGGTCATCCGGGTCTCTCCGTCGGGGATGTCGGTCGGGATCGAGGTCTCGGTCACTGCACCACCGCCGGCGACCATGCCCCGGGGATCAGCACCGCGGGGACGGCATCGGCCGACGTGTCGACCGCCCACACGTCGGTCGTCCCGGGCACATCGGCCCGGGGGAGCCCGTACAGCAGGGTGTCGTCGTCGAGCCAGGCCGCCTGGTCGTCGAGCCCCTTGGTGGCGGGAAGGAGCGTCTCGTCGCCGGAGGCCAGGTCGAGCACGGCCAGCGCCCACACGGGCTGCCCGGCGACGGTGTCGACCACCTTCTTGTAGGCGACCTCCGCGCCGTCGGGGGAGATCGACGGGCACTCGGCGTCGTCGTGGACCGAGGTGAGCGTGCGGTCACTCAGCGAGCCGCGGACCAGCCACGTCTGGCCGGCGGACTGCGACGCGGCGGTGGCGTAGAACGTGTCGTCGTCCACGAAAGTAACCCCCCAGATGTTGCGGTCGGCGGCGGAGAACGGCTGTCCGTCGACCGTGAGGGCGAAGTCCTCGACGTTCCCGAGCGACGTGCCGTCGGACCGGTGGATCTCGGTGAGCGTGGAGAATCCGACGGTCGCGTAGGAGTGGCCGGTGACGAACGAGGTGGTCGCGACGAGCGTGGCGTCGTCGGACAGCCGGGTCCGGCTCGGAATGCCCGGCAGGCCCCAGTTCTCGGTGGGCTGCCAGTCGGAGTCGAGCAGCTCGGCCTCCCAGCGGGTGGCGATGCCGGCGATGGTGCGCAGGCACGAGGCGAGAGGTCCGGAGACGTCGACGCGGTCGCAGGCGACGTCGGTGAAGGCGCGGGGACCGGCGGGGTCGTCGAGCGGGACGGCAGCGACGAGGCCGTACTCGTTGCCGGGCAGTGTGGAGCGGAACACGATGTGCGGGCCGGACGTCACCGCGTCGAGCTCCGTCGAGGCAACGGGCGGGGCGGAGTCGACCTCGGCCCGGTGACCGCGCCATGCGGCGACGGCGTACCCCCCGATGCCGAGGACGACGACGGCCGTGATGGCGACGAGGAGCGCGACGCGCGAGGACATTCGTCTCACTGCCCGTCACCGGCGTCGACGAGCGCGGGCTCCGGGGCGTCCAGGCCTCGGACGACGAACCATGCGACGGGCAGGGCCGCCGCGAGCAGGACGGCCACCGAGAGGATCGCGGGGCCGCGGCCGACGGTGTACCAGAGCAGCCCGAACAGGGCCGATGACGCCATGCGGGCCACGGCGACCACGGTCTGGGCCGTGCCGATGGCCGAGGCGCGGACGTTGGGGGCGGCCCGCCGGCCGGCGAGCGCGGCGAGCACCCCGTCCGTGGCGGCGTAGAACAGGCCGAGCAGAAGCAGCGCGCCGATGGTCGAGGCGGCCGAGGCGGTGGCCACGCCCGCGCACACGTAGGCGGCGACGAGGGCGCCGTGGCCCCAGACGAAGACCCGCGCCCGGCCGACCTTGTCCGCCAGCTTGCCGATCGGAAGCGCGAGCGACATGTAGGCGATGTTGGTGCCCACGTACAGCAGCGGGAACCACTGGGTGGCGAAGCCGTCCCGGGCCTGCAGGGACAGGTAGATGAATCCGTCGCCCACCGTGAGCAGCGCGAGGACGCCGGCGGTGACGAAGAGTCGGCGCAGCCCGGGCTCGGTGAGGAAGCGCCAGCTGAACGGGCGGCCCGCCGGTTCGAGGCCCGCGATGTCGCAGGTGCAGCCCTTGCACTTGGGCAGCTTGCGAGCCTCGCGGGTGCGGTGCTGCGTGAGCCAGGCGGCGCGGCGCGGGCGCAGGTCGGGCACGAGCAGGACGAGCGCGGCGAGCCCGATGACGGCGAAGCCGAACGAGACGACGAAGACGGTCTGGTAGCCGTCGGGGATCGCCCACAGGATCAGGAAGGCGAAGAGCGGGCCCAGGGCGGCACCGACGGTGTCGAGCGCCCGGTGCACGCCGAACGACTTGCCCAGGGTCCGAGGGTCGGACGACGCAGTGATCATCGCGTCGCGCGGGGCGGTGCGGATGCCCTTGCCCACGCGGTCGACGGCGACGATGGCGACGACGGCGCCGAAGCTGCTCGCCACGAGCAGCACGCCGCGCGTCACGGCGGACAGGCCGTACCCGAGGACCGCCACCCACTTGGGGTGGTCGCCCTTGTCCGCCGCCCAGCCGCCAGCGATCCGGACGAGGGCGCTGGCACCCTGCATGAGGCCGTCGACGAAGCCGTAGGCGAGCGTCGAGAGGCCCAGCGCGGTGGTCAGGTAGAGCGGCAGGACGGCGGCGACGGACTCCGACGAGATGTCGGTGAGCATGCTGACGATGCCGAGGGTGACGACGACCGACGAGACGCGGGTGCGCCGCGCCGCCCGTGCGGCGCGCGCCTCCTCCGGGGAGCCCTCGGTGGCGCGGGCAGGACGGTCGCGCAGGGACAGGTACACCGCGCGTCACCCGGCCGTCGTCAGCGTGCCGGCGATCGAGAGCTCCGTGCCGCCGCCGATCCGGTCGCTCGTCGTGAGGACGAGCCCGTCGGGGCCGCGCGTGAAGGCGGTGGCGGTGGTGCCGGGGAGCGAGGGCGAGTCGCTGACGGCGAAGCCGGCGCCACCCAGGGCGGCGACGTAGGCGGCCTGGACGTCGGCCGGTGCGGCGTCGCTGCTCGCCTGGAGCCCGACCTGCAGCCGGTCGCCCGACGCCGACACCGAGCTGGACACCACGGTCAGGCCGTCGACGATCGGGACGACCTCCTTGGGGAAGCCCTTCACCACCGAGCCGTTCTGGGCGCCGGTCGCGGGCAGCGGTCCCGTGAGGGAGGGTCCGGCGGCCGGGGGTGCGACGTCCGGCAGGCCGGCCGGTCCGGGGGCCTGGGAGGGGAGGATCTCGCTGGCCAGGGCGCCCGCCGCGCCGCCGTCCGTGGACCCGGTCGCCGCGGCGGTCGGCTTGGGGGTCGCGGCCGACGAGCTCGACGGCGCGTCCGTCGCGTCGGCCCGAGACGGGCGGGTCGCCGACCCCGACGCCGACGGGCTCGCGTCCGGGGCGGGTCCGGGCGACGTGCAGCCCGCGGTCGCGCCGAGCACGAGCACCGCTGCGAGCACGACCGCGCGGCCGCGCGGGGCGGCTGCGGTAGAGCGGTGCGGCGTGAGCATCGACGACCTCGAGGGGGAGGGCTCCGGCAGGGGTCGACGGACGACCAAAGTGCCAGAAAGCGGACATCTTGAACGTGCTCACGGTACCGACGGGAATACAGTTCTCGGCCGATCGGGGAGGTTTTCACCCCCGCTCGCGCGGCACCGTCACACGTTCGGTCCAGACCCGCGGGTCAACCCGTCGGGAGCTGTCCCACCACGTGGTCGGCGATCTCCAGCGCGCACGTGGCGGCCGGGGACGGGGCGTTGAGCACGTGCACCTGACGCGCCGTGCGCTGCAGGAGGAAGTCGTCGACGAGCCGCCCGTCGCGGGCCACCGCCTGGGCGCGCACGCCGGCCGGGGACGGCACGAGGTCGTCGGGAACGATCGCGGGGACCAGGGCGGCCAAGGAGCGGGCGAACGCCCGCCGGGACAGCGACCGACCCACCTCACGAGCACCCGGCACCGCGTTGCGTGCGCCCATCCGCCAGAGCCCTGGCCAGGTCAGCGCGTCGGCCGTGTCGCGTACGTTCACGCTGCGCCAGGTGTAGCCCTCGCGTGCGAGGGCCAGCACGGCGTTCGGGCCGGCATGGATCCCGCCGCCGATCATGCGGGTCAGGTGCACGCCGAGAAACGGGAACCGGGGGTCGGGCACGGGGTAGACGAGGCCGTTCACCAGCTCGGCGGCGGTGGCCGACAGCTCGTAGTACTCGCCGCGGAAGGGCACGATCCGCGCGCTCGGGTCCACCCCGCACGCCCGAGCGACGCGGTCGGCGTGCAGCCCGGCGCAAGCCACGACGGCGTCCGCGCGCAGCTCCGTCGAGACGCCGTCTCGCTCGAGCTGCAGGTGCACGCCGTCGGCCGTCTCGGTCGCAGAGATCACCCGGGTGCCGAGCAGCACCTGCCCGCCCCCGTCCGAGACGTCCGCGGCCAGAGCGCGACAGACGCCCGTGTAGTCGACGATCCCGGTGCTCTCGACCCAGAGGGCGTCGACGCAGGCGACGTGCGGCTCGCGCTCGCGGGCACCCGACGTCCCGACAAGGCGCGCCGGCACCCCGTTCGCGACCGCCCGCTCGGCCAGCCTGTGCAGCCCGGCCACCTCGTCGTCCCTCGTCGCCACGACGAGCTTGCCGGTGATCTCGACGGCCACGCCGCGCTCGCGGGCGTACCGCTCCATGCTGCGCGCGCCGGCCACCGCCATCGTCGCCTTGAGGCTGCCGGGGGCGTAGTAGAGGCCGGAGTGGATCACCCCGGAGTTGCGCCCCGTCTGGTGGACGGCGACGGCCCGCTCCTTCTCGACCACCGTCACCTGGTGCCCGTCGCCCGCCAGGCGTGCCGCCACCGCGAGACCGACGATCCCGGCACCGACCACCACGACCTGCATCGCGCCTCCTGGGCTTCGAGTCCTGCGCGCAGGCTAGCGGTCGCGTGTCGGCGGCGGCTCGTAGACTGGCGATGCACCCCGGGTCCCATGGATCCGGGGCAGTCGTGTTGTGCGCATGCCCTCGACCCAAGGGACCCCATGGACCTCACCGGCCTCCTGCCCGCCCTGCTCGCCGACCCGGCCGCCGCCGCGGCGGTGGACTCCGTGCGCGCCCGCGGGGAGCTCGACCTCGTCGGCCCCGCGGGGGTCCGACCGCCGCTGCTCGCGGCGCTGAGCAGCGGCCGTCCCCTCGTCGTCGTCACCGCCACGGGCCGCGACGCGGACGAGCTGGCCGCCGCCGTGCGCTGCTACCTGCCGCACGACGACGTCGCGGTGCTGCCATCGTGGGAGACGCTCCCGCACGAGCGGCTCTCGCCCCGCAGCGACACCGTGGCCCGCCGGCTGGCCGTGTTCCGGCGGCTCGCGCACCCCGAGACCGAGGGGCACGCGGGCCCGGTGCGGGTGCTGGTGCTGCCGGTGCGGGCGCTTCTGCAGCCGGTGGTCGACGGGCTGGGCGAGCTGGTGCCGGTGTCGATCAGCACCGGGGACCGGGTCGACCTCGCGGACCTCGCCGAGCGGCTGGTCGCCGCCGCGTACACGCGCGTCGACATGGTGGAGAAGCGCGGGGAGTTCGCCGTCCGCGGCGGGATCATCGACATCTTCCCGCCCACGGAGGACCACCCGCTGCGCGTCGAGCTGTGGGGAGAGGACGTCGAGGAGATCCGCTGGTTCTCCATCGCGGACCAGCGCAGCCTCGAGGTCGCGGACCACGGGGTCTGGGCGCCACCCTGCCGGGAGATCCTGCTGACGGACGCCGTCCGCGCGCGGGCACTCGAGCTGATCCCGCAGCTGCCTGGTGCCACGGACATGCTCGACAAGCTGGCGCAGGGCATCGCGGTCGAGGGCATGGAGTCGCTCGCGCCGGCCCTCGTCGAGCGCATGGTGCCCGTCCTCGACCTGGTGCCGGACGACAGCCTGATGGTGATGGTCGACCCGGAGCGGGTCCGGCGGCGGGCGCACGACCTCGTCGCCACCACACAGGAGTTCCTCGAGGCGGCGTGGACGTCCGCGGCCGCCGGTGCCGCGACGCCCTTGGACCTGTCTGCGGCGAGCTTCGCGTCGTTCGCGGAGATCCGCGCGCTGTCGGCCGTGCGCGGGCTCGGCTGGTGGACGCTGTCGCCGTTCTCGCTGGACGTCGATGCCACGGAGGCCGCGAAGCCCGACGACTTCTACGAGGGGTCGACCGGCACCGGGCACACCGCCGCCCGGAACGAAGCGCCGCACCTGGCCGCGATGGCCGACGACCTCGCGGCGACGGCTCAGACGCTCGTGATCGGCGCGCGGGACGTCGAGCGCTACCGCGGGGAGGTCGCGCGCGCCGTCGCCGACGTGCGGGTGCTGCAGCAGGCCGGCTGGCGGCTGGTGCTGGCCACCGAGGGCCACGGTCCCGCGCAGCGCATGGTCGAGCAGCTCAAGGCCGCCGAGGTGCCCGCGCGCCTCGTCGGCACGATCACCGAGGAGCCCGAGGGCGGCGTCGTGCTCGTCGTGCCCGCGCCTGTCGGGCCCGGGTTCGTCGCCGAGCCGCTGCACCTCGCCGTGTTCTCCGAGTCGGACCTGACGGGCCGCGCGGGGACGAGCACGCGTGACATGCGCAAGATGCCCAGCCGGCGCCGCAACGTCGTCGATCCCCTGCAGCTGCGGCCGCACGACTACGTGGTGCACGAGCAGCACGGGGTCGGGCGGTTCGTCGAGCTGGTGCAGCGGACCATCGGCACGGGCGCCAACGCGGCGACGCGCGAGTACCTCGTCATCGAGTACGCCAGCAGCAAGCGCGGCCAGCCGGGCGACCGGCTCTTCGTGCCCAGCGACCAGCTGGACCAGGTGACCAAGTACGTGGGCGGCGAGGCGCCGAGCCTGTCCAAGATGGGCGGCGGCGACTGGGCGAAGACCAAGGGTCGCGCCAAGAAGGCGGTCAAGGAGATCGCTGCCGAGCTCATCCGGCTGTACTCGGCGCGGATGGCGACCGCGGGCCACGCGTTCGGCCCGGACACGCCCTGGCAGCGCGAGCTCGAGGACGCGTTCGCGTACGTGGAGACACCCGACCAGGCGGCGACCATCGACGAGGTCAAGGCCGACATGGAGAAGCCGATCCCGATGGACCGGCTGGTCTGCGGCGACGTCGGCTACGGCAAGACCGAGATCGCCGTGCGCGCGGCGTTCAAGGCGGTGCAGGACGGCAAGCAGGTGGCCGTGCTGGTGCCGACGACGCTGCTGGTGCAGCAGCACCTCGACACCTTCAGCGAGCGTTACAGCGCGTTCCCCGTGACGGTGAAGGCGCTGAGCCGGTTCCAGTCGCCCAAGGAGTCGAAGGAGGTCGTGGCGGGCCTGGCCGACGGGTCGGTGGACATCGTCATCGGCACCCACCGCCTGATCACCGGCGAGGTGCGGTTCAAGGACCTCGGCCTCGTGGTGATCGACGAGGAGCAGCGGTTCGGCGTTGAGCACAAGGAGACGCTCAAGGCGCTGCGCACCAACGTCGACGTGCTGGCCATGAGCGCGACGCCGATCCCGCGCACGCTCGAGATGGCGGTCACGGGCATCCGCGAGATGTCGACGCTGGCCACCCCGCCCGAGGAGCGGCACCCGGTGCTCACGTTCGTCGGCGCGTACGACGAGAAGCAGATCAGCGCCGCCATCCGGCGCGAGCTGCTGCGCGAGGGCCAGGTGTTCTACGTGCACAACAAGGTCGACTCGATCGAGCGGACGGCGTCCCGGCTGATGGAGCTGGTGCCCGAGGCCCGCGTCGCCGTGGCCCACGGGAAGATGAACGAGCACCAGCTCGAGCAGGTCATCGTCGACTTCTGGGAGAAGCGGTTCGACGTCCTGGTCTGCACGACCATCGTCGAGACCGGTCTGGACATCTCCAACGCCAACACCCTGATCCTCGAGCGGGCCGACCTGCTCGGTCTGAGTCAGCTGCACCAGCTGCGCGGGCGCGTGGGCCGCGGGCGCGAGCGCGCGTACTCGTACTTCCTGTACCCGCCCGAGAAGCCGCTGACCGAGACGGCGCACGACCGGCTGCAGACGATCGCGGCGAACACCGACCTGGGTGCGGGCATGGCGGTCGCGATGAAGGACCTCGAGATCCGCGGCGCCGGCAACCTGCTGGGCGGCGAGCAGTCGGGGCACATCGAGGGCGTCGGCTTCGACCTCTACATCCGGATGGTCGGCGAGGCGGTGGCCAACTTCCGCGGAGACGTGGAGGAGGAGATCCCCGACGTCACTATCGAGCTGCCGGTCGATGCGCACATCCCGCACGACTACATCGCGCACGAGCGCCTGCGGCTCGAGGCGTACCGGAAGATCGCGGCGGCTCTGGACACGGCGACGCTCGGCGACGTCCGCGCGGAGCTCATCGACCGGTACGGGCCGGTCCCGGCCGCCGTCGACAACCTGTTCGAGGTGGCCGAGTTCCGGCTCCACGTGCGCGCCTCGGGGATCTCGGACGTCACTGCGCAGGGCAAGTTCGTGCGGTTCGCGCCGGTCGACCTGCCGGAGTCGGCCCAGCTGCGGCTCAAGCGCCTCTACCCGGGCTCGGTGCTCAAGCCGGCCGTCCGCACGGTGCTCGTGCCGTGGCCCATGACGGCGCGCATCGGCGGCAAGCCGGTGCAGGGCCGCGAGGTGATGCTCTGGGCGAAGCAGTTCATCGACGCCGTCGTGCGCGGGGACGTCGGCGTGGCGGCGACCGTGGGCACCGCACGTAGGTGAGGGCCCTACGATGACCCCGATCGACGAGCGACGACGCGGGAGGTCCCTGGTGGCGGTGCAGTGGCGTGCGAGTGTGCGGGCGGCGGGTGTGCTGGTCGCGCTCGCGACGACGGCGACCCTGGCGGGGTGCGCCGGGGAGCCTGGCGCCGCTGCGGTGGTGGACGGCACCGCGATACCGACGTCGGACGTGGAGGCCGCGCTGGTCGAGCTCGCGCCGTACTTCCAGGGCGTCACCACGACGAACGTGCTGGCCGTCCTGGTCCAGGAGCCCACGGTGGTCGCCCTTGCGGACGAGAAGGGCGTCGGGGTCTCGGACGAAGACGCCCAGAAGCTGCTCGACTCGGTGGTGGAGCAGAAGGTCAAGGGCGCGACCGCGGACTTCACCGACCCGTCCCTGGCGGTGGCCAAGTACTCGATCGCCTACACCAACCTGCAGGGCCTGCCGGATGCCACCGACGTGGGCAAGGAGATCGACACGCGCCTGCGGGCGCTCGACGTCGAGGTGAACCCGCGGTTCGGGTCGCTGACCGACGCCAACCAGGTGACCGATCCCACCCCGGCGCCGTGGATGGTCAAGGACACGGCACCGGCGGCCCCCGCGGACGGCGCCACGCCCGCACCGACTCCGACGCCCTCGGCGTCGTGACCGAGGCGGACTCCCTGCGCGCACTCGTGCGCGTCATGGACCGCCTGCGCTCGCCGGGCGGCTGCCCGTGGGACGCCCAGCAGACGCACGAGTCGCTGGTGCCGTATGCGCTCGAGGAGGCCTACGAGCTGGCGGAGGCGATCGAGACCGCCGACCGCCCGGGCCTGCGCGAGGAGCTGGGCGACCTCCTGCTCCAGGTGGTGTTCCACGCGCGCATCGCCACCGAGCACCCGACCGACCCGTTCGACGTGGACGACGTGGCCGCGGACCTCGTCGACAAGCTGGTCCGCCGGCACCCGCACGTGTTCGAGGAGGCGCCGCTCGAGGGCGACGCGCACGTCCAGTGGGACCGGCTGAAGAACGCCGAGAAGCAGCGCGCGTCGGCCCTCGACGGGATACCGGTGGCCCTCGGCGCTCTCGCGCGGGGCCAGAAGGTGCTCGCGCGCGCCGAGCGGGCCGGGCTCGACGCGGTCGGTGCCGCGGGGCAGATCGAGACGGAGGACGAGATCGGTCGACGGCTGCTCGATGTCCTCGTCGCCGCCCACGGGCAGGGGATCGACGCCGAGACGGCGCTGCGCGGCGCGGTCCGTCAGCTCGAGGCCGACGTCCGCGCGACCGAGCAGGTGTCGCGCCGCGGCCCGAGCTCGGACAGGTAGGTCGCCCACTCGGCCGCGCTGAGCTCGCGGCCGGCGAACCCGCACGCGGCGTCGAACATGTCCTGCGCGTCCAGGTCCCACAGGAGGATGCCGGCGCTACCGGTGGCCGCGAGCGCGAGCCCGTCAGGGCGCAGGGCCGCCGAGAAGAAGGCCGGCCCGTCGACCGGTATCGGGTCGCCGAGGCGGATCCGGCTCTCGACGTCGTAGACGGACACGCTCCCGCTCTTCGCTGATGCCGCGAGGACACGACCGTCGTCGCTGAACTGCAGGGAGCTGACCTCGCCGATCGTGCTGGGCAGCTCGCCCAGCGCCGCTCCGGTCACCGGGTCACGGAGCCCGAGCTGGACTCCGGGCCCGGAATTGAGGACGAGGGCCGTCTGCCCGAGCTCGCCGGACCACCAGCCCCGCTCGGGATCGCCGATCTGCTCGCCCGTGCGGCCGTCGAACGTGTAGACCGTCCCGGTGTCGTCCCCGGACGCGACCGTGGTGACGACGACGCGGGACAGGTCAGGCGCCGCGGAGACGCTCAGTGGCCACCCCTCGGCGTGCATCGTCGGGCCGGCGCGGTCGCCCGTGATCGGCTCGACCCGGTCGACGGACCCGTCGGGCATGGCGGCGAACATGGTCCGGCCGTCCGGAGCTGCCCGGAGGAGCGCGGCCTCCGGCGTGACCCCGGGGACGCGGCGCTCCTCGCCGCTCGCCACATCGACGGTCACGATCGCGTCGAGGGTCGGGTCGTAGGCCGCGATCGAGTCCGCCGTGCCCCAGCCCGGCCCCAGGACCGCGGGGAGGCGCCGCACCGCCGCGTCCGAGACCGGGTCCCAGACGTCGAACTCGGTGAAGTCGTCGAGGATCGTGGCGGGGCCGTCGGGTCGCACCGCCGTGAGCAGCTGACCACCACCCGGCTGGTAGCGGTCGACCAGCACGTGCCTGGGCGCCACGAGCCGGGTGATGGGGCCCGATCCGTCCAGCCGCCACCGGGTGATCACCGGCGACGTCACGCCGAAGTCCACCAGCTCCCGGCCGTCCGGGGTCACCTGCATCCAGCCGACGTTCCCGAGACCGCTCTCGCGCGTGACCCCCGTGCGTTCCCCGGTGGCCAGGGAGCGCTCCTCGATCACGCCGTGGAAGGTTCCGCACCAGATCCGGCCGGCGGCGGCCGAGACGGCGAACCACGGGCA
This sequence comes from Cellulomonas sp. P1_C4, assembly GCF_056406355.1. Lineage (NCBI taxonomy): Bacteria > Bacillati > Actinomycetota > Actinomycetes > Micrococcales > Cellulomonadaceae > Cellulomonas > Cellulomonas sp. P1_C4. Next base: position 70,578 of record NZ_JBFUAI010000016.1, read on the forward strand.
CGGCGACTGGCGGCTGCCGGAGATCGCGACCGTCCATCGCTGCGCGCCGGTCGCGATGTCGACGGACACGATGTGCTGGTGGCCGACACCCACGAGGACGTCGCCGGCGACCACGAGAGTGACGTTCGTCGACAGCTCGGGGACGTCGTAGGTCCGCACGACCGTGGCGGTCGAGGGATCGACGGCGCGGACCTGGCCGGCGTTCGACCCGACGTACAAGGTGCCGTCCGGGCCGAACGCGAGCGCGCCGGAGCCCCAGTCGCGCGTGGGCGGTGCGTCGAGCGGGGGGACCACGCCGATGACCCTGCTGTCGCGCGCTCCCAGCAGCACGGTCGTCCCGTCGGCGCCCTTGGTCACGGCGGTCGTCGTCCCGTCGGGGCTCAGAGCGACCTCGCCGGACTGCCAGGGCAGGACCGCCGGGGAGCCCACCACGGCTCCCGACGCGACGTCATAGGTCGTGATCGTCGCGCACGCGAGCTCACCCACGACGGTCGCGGCTGGTACGGAGATTCCCAGGATCGTCCGAGTTCCGGAAGGAAAGCGCTTGCCCGCGCACGGTTCGCGCCCGTAGCCTGCCCGTGGCCGCCATGATGAGCGCCACGGGCACGACCATCTGACGACGGAGGACCGCAGCGATGCGCATCGGCATCCCGACCGAGAGCCGGGCAGGCGAACGGCTCGTGGCGGCCACCCCGAAGACCGCCGCGCAGCTGGTGGGCCTCGGCTACGACGTGGTCGTCGAGCGTGGGGCCGGCGACGCCGCGACGTTCCTCCCTGACGCATATGCGGCCGCCGGGGCGACGGTGGGGTCGGCGGACGACGTCTGGGCGAGCGACGTCGTCGCCAAGGTCAACGCGCCGACCGACGACGAGGTCGCGGCCCTGCGCCCCGGCGCCACGCTCGTCGCGATGCTGGCGCCGGCGTCCGCGCCGGACCTCGTCGACACCCTGCACGCGCGGGGAGTGACGGCGCTCGCGCTCGACGCGGTGCCGCGCATCTCCCGCGCGCAGGCGCTCGACGTCCTGAGCACGATGTCCAACGTCGCCGGCTACCGCGCGGTGGTCGAGGCCGCCGAGGCGTACGGCGGCATGTTCACCGGCCAGGTCACCGCGGCGGGCAAGACGCCGCCGGCCCGGGTGTTCGTCATCGGCGCCGGCGTGGCCGGGCTCGCGGCGATCGGCGCCGCCGGCAGCATGGGCGCCCGCGTGCGCGCGTTCGACGTGCGGCCCGAGGTGGGCGAGCAGATCGAGTCGATGGGCGCGACGTTCGTGCAGGCGGAGGCCGCCCAGCAGGCGGTCAGCGCGGACGGGTACGCGAGCGCCCTTACGGCCGAGCAGGAGCTCCTGACCCAGCAGATGTACGCCGCCGAGACGGCCGACGCGGACATCGTCATCACCACCGCGCTGGTGCGGGGGCTCGCGCCGACCACGATCACCGCGGCGATGGTCGCGCGCATGCGGCCCGGCAGCGTGATCGTCGACCTCGCGGCGTCCGGCGGCGGCAACTGCGAGCTCACGGTCCCGGGGTCCTCGGTCGTGACCGACAACGGCGTGCGGGTGATCGGGTACACCGACCTGACCAGTCGGATGCCGCAGCACACGTCGCAGCTGTTCGGCACCAACATCGTGCACCTGCTCCAGCTGCTCACCCCCGGCAAGGACGGCGAGCTCGTCCTCGACCTCGACGACCCCGTGCAGCGCGGCATGGCGGTGACCCGCGACGGCGAGGTGCTCTGGCCGCCGCCGCCGGTCCAGGTGTCGGCCGCTCCGGCCGCGGTCGCCGGGCCGAGCGACGGGGAGCGGGCAGCGCTCGCCGCGTCGGCGGAACGCGACAGGGCCCGCCGACGACAGCAGCGGTCGGTCGTGCTCGCGCTGCTCGCGGTGGTCGTGCTGCTCGGCATCTCGTTCGCGCCGGCCGCGTTCCTCGGTCACTTCACGGTGTTCGTGCTGGCGGTGATCGTCGGCTACTACGTCATCTCGAACGTCAGCCACTCCCTGCACACGCCGCTGATGGCGCAGACCAACGCGATCTCCGGGATCATCCTGGTCGGTGCGCTCCTGCAGATCGGCGACGACAGCTGGCTGGTGACCGTGCTGGCGGTGATCGCGGCGTCGGTGGCCAGCATCAACGTGTTCGGCGGTTTCCTTGTCGCCAACCGCATGATCCGCATGTTCCGGAAGGACGCCTGAGCCCGTGCTGAACTCCGTGGCCCAGGCGGTCTACGTCGTCGCCGCCGTCCTGTTCATCCTCAGCCTCGCCGGCCTGTCCAAGCAGGAGACCGCGCGCCGCGGCAACGTCGCGGGCATGGTGGGCATGGCGCTGGCCCTCGTCGCGACGATCGCGCTCGCCCTCCAGCGCTCCGAGCGTCCCGTCGAGGTCACCGCATCGCTGATCCTCGTCGTGCTGCTCATCGGGTCGACCGTCGGCACGTGGCAGGCGCGCCGCGTCGAGATGACGCAGATGCCCGAGCTCATCGCGATCCTGCACTCGTTCGTCGGGCTCGCCGCCGTGCTCGTCGGCTACAACTCGTTCCTCACGGAGCCGGCAGACCCCGCGCACCTGGTCGAGGTGTTCCTCGGCGTGCTCATCGGCGCGGTGACCTTCACGGGCTCGATCGTCGCCTACCTCAAGCTGTCCACCCGGATCCGCTCCGCGCCGCTCATGCTGCCGGGCCGCAACGTGCTCAACCTCGCCATGGTCCTGGCGTCGGCGGGCCTCCTCGTGTGGTTCCTGGGCACGGGCAGCGTGCTGCCGCTGCTGCTCATGACCGTCGTGGCGCTGGCTCTCGGCTGGCACCTGGTCGCGTCGATCGGCGGCGGGGACATGCCCGTCGTCGTCTCGATGCTCAACTCGTACTCCGGCTGGGCCGCCGCGGCCGCGGGCTTCATGCTCGGCAACGACCTGCTCATCGTCACCGGCGCCCTCGTCGGGTCGTCCGGTGCGATCCTCAGCTACCTCATGTGCACGGCCATGAACCGGTCGTTCGTCTCGGTCATCCTCGGCGGGTTCGGGGCCGAGGGCGGCACGGTGGCGGCGTCCGACGTCGACCTGGGGGAGTTCCACGAGGTCATGGCGCCGGAGGTCGCGGAGCTGCTCGCCGACGCCCGCTCCGTCGTCATCACGCCCGGGTACGGCATGGCCGTCGCCAAGGCGCAGTACCCGGTCGCGGAGCTCGTCGCCAAGCTGCGCGCCCGTGGGGTCGACGTCCGGTTCGGCGTGCACCCCGTCGCGGGCCGGCTGCCCGGGCACATGAACGTGCTGCTCGCCGAGGCCAAGGTGCCGTACGACATCGTGCTGGAGATGGACGAGATCAACGGCGACCTCGCGGACACCGACGTGGTCCTGGTCATCGGCGCCAACGACACCGTGAACCCCGCGGCGCTCGACGACCCGTCCTCGCCCATCGCCGGCATGCCCGTGCTCGAGGTGTGGAAGGCCGGGCGCGTGATCGTCTTCAAGCGGTCCATGGCCACCGGCTACGCGGGCGTGCAGAACCCGCTGTTCTTCCGCGACAACACGTCAATGCTGTTCGGCGACGCGAAGGACCAGGTCGAGCACATCATGCTGGCGCTCTGAACCTCCTGTCCCACCAGTCGAAGGGCCCAGGACGCCCGCTCCGCGACGCCAGTAGGGTGAGGTCGTAAACCCACCCGCTTCAGAAGGAGCACCCATGGCCAGCATCGAGGCCGTCGGCGCCCGCGAGATCCTGGACTCGCGCGGCAACCCCACTGTCGAGGTCGAGGTCGCACTCGACGACGGCACCATCGCCCGCGCCGCCGTCCCCTCGGGTGCCTCGACCGGCGCGTTCGAGGCCGTCGAGCGCCGTGACGGCGACTCCGCCCGCTACCTGGGCAAGGGCGTCGAGGAGGCCGTCGCGGCCGTCATCGACGAGATCGCTCCTGAGCTCATCGGCTTCGAGGCCACCGAGCAGCGCCTCGTCGACGCCGCGCTGATCGACCTCGACGGCACGGCCAACAAGGGCAAGCTCGGCGCCAACGCGATCCTCGGCGTCTCGCTCGCCGTCGCCAAGGCCGCAGCCGACTCGGCCGACCTGCCGCTCTTCCGCTACCTCGGTGGCCCGAACGCGCACGTGCTGCCGGTCCCGATGATGAACATCCTCAACGGTGGGTCGCACGCCGACTCCAACGTCGACATCCAGGAGTTCATGGTCGCCCCGATCGGTGCGGCCACGTACCGCGAGGCGCTGCGCACCGGCGTCGAGGTCTACCACTCGCTCAAGTCCGTGCTGAAGAGCAAGGGCCTGTCGACGGGTCTCGGCGACGAGGGCGGCTTCGCCCCCAGCTTGGGCAGCAACCGCGAGGCGCTCGACCTCATCCTGGTCGCCATCGAGAAGGCCGGCTTCACGCCGGGCGTCGACCTGGGCCTCGCGCTCGACGTCGCCGCGACCGAGTTCTTCAAGGACGGCGTCTACCACTTCGAGGGCAAGACGCTCTCGAACGAGGAGCTGTCGGCCTACTACGAGCAGCTGGTGAAGGACTACCCGCTGGTCTCCATCGAGGACCCGCTGTCCGAGGACGAGTGGGAGGGCTGGTCCCACCTGGTCGCCACCATCGGCGACAAGGTCCAGATCGTTGGCGACGACCTGTTCGTCACCAACCCCGAGCGCCTGCGCAAGGGCATCGAGCTCAAGTCGGCCAACTCGCTGCTGGTCAAGCTCAACCAGATCGGCACGCTGACGGAGACGTTCGAAGCCGTCGAGCTGGCTCAGCGCAGCGGCTTCACGACGATGACCTCGCACCGCTCCGGCGAGACCGAGGACACCACGATCGCCGACCTGTCGGTGGCCACGAACGCCGGCCAGATCAAGACCGGTGCCCCCGCCCGTGGCGAGCGCATCAACAAGTACAACCAGCTGCTCCGCATCGAGGAGGAGCTGGACGACGCCGCGCGCTACGCCGGCCGCTCCGCCTTCCCGCGGTTCAAGGCCTGACGCACGACCCTCGAAGGCCGGTCACCCACGGGTGGCCGGCCTTCGGCGCGCCACGATTCGCGACGTGCGCGCAGGTCGGTGCGGTCCGAGGCAGAATCGACGCCATGTCCGCCCCCCGACGCCCGGCGTCCCCGAGCGCCCCGGGTCGGCGTCCGGCGGCCCCGCGGTCCGGGACGCCGACCGCTGGGGCGAACGTGCCGCGCGGGAACACGGGCAGCAGGGCGTCGGCACCGCGGTCCGGGGCCACGCCCCGTGTCGGTCCGGCGCCCTCGTCGTCGGCCCGCCCCTCCTCGTCGCGACCCTCCGCCTCCCGCCCCGCCACGCGCGGCAGCGCACCGACACCGCCCCGCGGAACTCCCCGCGCCGAGCGGGTGCAGGTGCGCGTGCCGCGGCTGTTCACCGTGCGCGCGATGGTGTTCTCCTGCGTGCTGCTGCTCGCGTTCGTGCTGGTGTACCCGACGCTGCACTCGTACCTGCAGCAGCGCGTCGAGGTGGACCAGCTGCGCGCCCAGGTCGAGTCGGCGCGGCAGCGGAACGACGACCTCGAGGCGGACCTCAAGCGGTGGGACGACGAGGCGTACGTGCGGGCGCAGGCGCGCGAGCGGCTGTCGTTCGTGATGCCGGGGGAGAAGGCGTTCCGGGTGATCGACCCGGAGACCATCCCTGACACCCCGCCCGCCGCCGACGGCCCCGCGTCGGTGCTCGACTCGGGCTCGACCCTGCCCTGGTACGCGAACGTCTGGGAGTCCGTGCAGGTGGCCGGCCAGACGCCGGTGGCCGGTACCGACGATGCCGCGCCGACGGGCGACAATGGGACGCCCGCCCCGAGCACCACGGCCCCGGCGGGCGGCTGACCCACCCCGCGCACGAACGGACCGCTGCTGTGACCACCTCTTTCGATGCCGTCTCCGACCAGGACATCACGGTGCTCGCAGAGCAGCTCGGTCGCCCCCCGCGCGGTGTCGTCGGCATCGCCGCCCGGTGCGTCTGCGGCCGCCCGCTCGTCGTGCGCACCGCGCCCCGCCTCGACGACGGCACCCCGTTCCCGACGACCTACTACCTCACCTGCCCTCCGGCAGTCGCCGCGGTGAGCACGCTGGAGGCCGGTGGGCTCATGAAGGAGCTCACCGCCCGGCTCGCCGACGACGAGGAGCTGGCCGCCGCCTACCGCCGCGCGCACGACGCCTACCTCGCCGACCGCGAGGCCCTCGGCCACGTCGACGAGATCGCGGGCATCTCCGCCGGCGGCATGCCGACGCGCGTCAAGTGCCTGCACGTGCTGGTGGGCCACGCCCTCGCCACCGGCCCGGGCGTCAACCCGATCGGCGACGAGGCCCTCGCCCTGATCCGCGACGACTGGCGCCCGGACCGCTGCACCTGCTGACGTCCGAGCAGCTGCGCGCCATCTCCTCGGACGTCCTGTCAACCACCCGTAGCGTCCGAACAGATGTGGGCTATACCCCCCCACTTCCTCGGACGTCCTGCGAACCACCCGTAGCGTCCGAACAGATGTGGGCTATACCCCTCACTTGCTCGGACGTCCGCACATTCGGGCGTCCTGGCGAACGGATGTGCGGACGTGGGGCGGGCGCCGGTGGGGGAGGATGAGCGCGTGACGCGTGTGGCTGCCATCGACTGCGGGACCAACTCCATCCGACTGCTCGTCGCCGACGTCGATCCCGACGCCGGGACGCTGGTGGACCTGGACCGCCGCATGGAGGTGGTCCGCCTCGGGCAGGGTGTCGACCGGACTGGCCGCATCGCGCCCGAGGCCCTGGCGCGCACGCTCGACGCCGCCCGGCGCTACAACGACATCTGCACGGAGCTGGGCGTCGAGGCGATCCGGTTCGTGGCCACGTCGGCGTCGCGGGACGCGGAGAACCGGGCCGACTTCGTCGACGGCGTACGTGCCGCGCTGGGCGTCGAGCCCGAGGTCGTGGCGGGCGACGAGGAAGCCGCGCTCTCGTTCCGTGGGGCCACGGGGGTGCTCGCCGGTGCTCACCCCGGCGCGTTCCTCGTCGTCGACCTCGGTGGCGGCTCGACCGAGCTGGTGCTGGGCACCGCGACGCCCGAGGCCGCGTTCTCGATGGATGTCGGCTGCGTGCGGATGACCGAGCGCCACCTGCGCACCGACCCGCCGACCGCCGCCGAGATCGCCGCGGCCCACGCCGACGTCGGCGCCGCGCTCGACACGGCGTCGGCTATCGTCCCCCTGGGCAAGACCGTCACGCTCGTCGGGCTCGCCGGCTCGGTGACCACCGTGACCGCCCACGGGCTCGGCCTGCCCGCCTATGACCCGGCGATCATCGACGGGTCGGTGCTGCCGGTCGACGTCGTGCTCGCCGCGTGCGACGACCTGCTCGGCCGGACCCGCGCCGAGCGCGCGGCCCTCGGGTTCATGCACCCCGGCCGTGTCGACGTGATCGGCGCCGGCGCTCTGGTCTGGGCCGACGTCGTCCGGCGGGTTCGCGACGAGGTCGCCGCGGCCGGTGGTCGGCTCACGGAGGTCGTCACCTCGGAGCACGACATCCTCGACGGCATCGCCTGGAGCATCGCCACCCGCTGACGACGTCCGAGCAGAAGCGGCCCAGGGCCTCCACCTGCTCGGACGCTGTGCCTCTCCGGCACGTCCGCACGTCCGCGCGTCGCGACGACCGAACTTGCGGACGCTGCGCCCTCCCCAAGGCGGACGTCCGCACATTCCCGCGTTGCGACGACCGAATCTGCGGACGTTGCGCCCTCCCAAGCCGGACGTCCGCACGATCGAGCGCCCCGACGACCGAAACTGCGGACGCAGCGCTGGGGGACGGGCCGGACGTCCGCACCGCTGCGGGTTCTGGCCCCGCGCACGCGTGCGGACGCGGCGGTCCCGCTCCGCCCGACGGCCGCACTCCGGCGGGTCCTGGCACGCACGAGTGCGGACGCAGCGCGGGGAAGCGCCCACACGTCCGCACTGCGGCGGGTTCCGGGCCACACGAGTGCGGACGCTACGGTCCAACCGCCCGACTCCGCACTTCCGCGGGTTGTGAGCCCGGCGGCGCCCCCAACGGCGGACCACCTGGCAGAATGCGACCTGGGAGCGCTCTCACCGTGCGGAGAGCAAGCCCGCCGACGCTCAAGGAGGAGCGCGATGCCACCGAGGGAGCCCGTGCTCGACCGCCGCCTGCTGCTCCAGCTGGGCGCGACGACGGGTCTGCTCGCTGCCTGCGCGCCGGAGACCGCGGACCCCGCGCCGACCGAGCCGGCACCCGACACGACCTGGCGGCCCCCGGCGGAGCCGATGACGTTCCCCGCGGGGTTCGTCTGGGGCGCGGCGACGTCGGCGTTCCAGGTCGAGGGGTCGACCACGGCGGACGGCCGCGGCCCGTCGATCTGGGACACGTTCGCCGCCCGGCCGGGCACGATACGCGACGGCTCGACGGGCGACCCGGCCGCCGACCACTACCGGCTCTGGGAGTCGGACCTTGACCTCATCAAGGACCTGGGCCTGCCCGCCTACCGGTTCTCGGTGGCGTGGCCGCGCATCCAGCCGACCGGGTCCGGGGCGGTCAACCAGGCGGGGGTCGACTTCTACCGCCGACTCGTGGACGGGCTGCTGGCCCGCGCCATCCACCCCGCGATCACGCTCTACCACTGGGACCTGCCGCAGCCGCTGCAGGACGCGGGCGGCTGGGCGGTCCGCGACACGGCCGACCGGTTCGGCGAGTACGCGGCAATCATGTTCGACGCCCTGCGTGACGTGGACGCCACGTGGCTCACGATCAACGAGCCGAAGACCACCGCGTTCGTCGGCTACCGCTGGGGGTCGCACGCGCCCGGGATCACCGACGTCGACCAGGCGGCCGCGGCCGTCCACCACCAGCTGCTCGGGCACGGGAGGGCGGTGCAGGCGTTCCGCGAGAGCGGCGCCGCGGGGGGTATCGGCATCGCGCTCAACCTGCTGCCGGTCTACCCGGTGAGCCGCGCGGCGGACACGGCGGCAGTTCGCGTGGACGGCGTGGAGAACCGGCTGTTCCTCGACCCCGTCCTGCGGGGCCGGTACCCGGCAGACGCCCTCGGCGACCAACCCGGCCAGCTCCCGGCCGCCCCGAAGACATTCGGGGCCCTCGTGCAGGACGGTGACCTGGCGGCGATCGGCGCGCCGCTCGACGTCCTCGCGGTGCAGTACTACGGCGTCACGGGTGTCGACGAGGGCGGCGAGCAGGTCGCGCTCTTCCCGACGTCGGCGGCGGACTGGCAGCAGGTGCACCCGGAGGGCCTGTACGACCTGCTCATGGACCTGCTCATCGACTACCCGGACGCGCCGCCGCTGGTCATCACCGAGAACGGGATCCCCGACCCGACGCCCGAGGGCACCACCGACGACCCCGAGCGGCTCGAGTTCCTGCGCGCGCACCTGCAGCAGGCGGCGCGCGCGATCGGCGACGGGGTGCGCCTGACCGGCTACTACGCGTGGTCGCTGCTGGACAACTTCGAGTGGGCCGAGGGCATGACGCAGCGCTGGGGGCTGGTGCACGTCGACCTCGAGACCCAGGAGCGGACGCCCAAGCAGAGCGCCGGCTGGTACTCCGCGGTGGTCCGCGCGAACGCCGTCGAGCGTTCCTGAGCGCGCACTGTGCGCAGTATCACCGGTTCCGGTAAGGCGACGGGACTTCGGTCCCGCTACCGTTGACATATGCCCACGTCTGTCTCCGACGCCGCCACCGTCCCGGCCACGGTCCGCCCGAGCAAGCCTCGCAAGGTGCCCCGCGTCGTGATCCTCGGCGGCGGCACGGTCGGCCTGTACACGGCCCGCCGGCTGCGCAAGCGCCTCGGCAAGCGGGAGGCGGCCATCGTCGTCGTCGACCCCCGGCCCTACATGACCTACGCGCCGTTCCTCCCGGAGGCAGCTGCCGGCTCGATCGACCCGCGCAACGTCGTCGCACCGCACCGCCGCGCGCTCAAGGGCGTCGACGTGCTGCAGGGCAAGGTCAGCCAGATCAACCACGCCGATCGCACGGTCGAGATCACGCCCGAAGAGGGCGACGCGTACTGGATCACCTACGACCACCTCGTCGTGGGCCTCGGCGCCGTCGCCCGCACGCTGCCCATCCCGGGCCTGGCGGACTTCGGCATCGGCTTCAAGAACGTCGAAGAGGCCATCGCGCTGCGCAACCACGTGCTCAACCGCATCGACGTCGCGGCCAGCACCTGGGACCCCGAGCTGCGTCGCCGCATGCTCACCTTCGTGTTCGTCGGCGGCGGCTTCGCCGGCATCGAGGCGCTGGGCGAGGTCGAGGACATGGCCCGCGCCGCGGTCAAGTACTACAAGGCCGTCGAGCAGGAGGAGCTGCGGTTCGTCCTGGTCGAGGGTTCGCCGCGCATCCTGCCCGAGGTCAGCGAGGAGCTGGGTGGCTACACGCTCGAGCAGCTGCGCAAGCGCAACATCGAGATCCACCTCTCGACCTTCCTGAGCAGCTGCGTCGACGGCCACATCGTGCTGTCGAACAAGACGGAGTTCGACGCCGAGACGCTGGTGTGGACGGCGGGCGTCAAGGCCAACCCCGTGCTCAAGGACTCGGACCTGCCGCTGGACAACCTCGGTCGGGTCACGTGCAACGCCTTCCTGCAGGTGGTCGACGCCGACGGCACCGTGGTGCCCGACGCCTACGCCGCCGGTGACTGCGCCGCCGTGCCGGACCTGTACAACCCCGGCAAGTTCTGCCCGCCGAACGCCCAGCACGCGCTGCGCGAGGGCAACCACCTGGGCGACAACCTCTCCCGCGTGCTGCGCTCCGCCGAGCTGACGGAGTACAAGCACAAGAACATCGGCGCCGTCGCGTCGCTCGGCATGTACCAGGGCGTCGCGCAGATGTTCGGCCGGATCAAGGTCCGCGGCTTCCTCGCGTGGGTGCTGCACCGCTCGTACCACGTGGCCGCCATGCCGACGTGGAACCGCAAGATCCGGATCGCCGCGGGCTGGACCGGCTCGCTGCTGCTGCGCCGCGAGGTCGTCGCGCTCGGCAGCCTGCACGACCCGCGCGCGGAGTTCCGCTCCGCCTCGGTGCCGGCCAAGCCGCGAGCGGTCGAGCCGGGCGAGAAGGACCCGTCGCTGCCCGTCATCAAGGCCGAGGCCGGGTCGCCGGCCGAGAAGGCCGCGACCAAGGGTGCCAAGAGCGCCTGACCACGCCCGACACGAGCCCCCGGCCCCCACGCGGACCGGGGGCTCGTTCGTGTCCTGGCAGGATGTGGCCCGGCCCCCGTAGCCCAACTGGCAGAGGCAGCCGGCTTAAACCCGGCACAGTCCGGGTTCGAACCCCGGCGGGGGCACCGGACCGGCTCCTGAGTGCTGAGATGGGGCCATGGAACGCATCGCGATTCGACGACGAGTCACGCGCATCACCCTCGAGGACGGCGCTCGGCGAACCGAAGACCTGCTCGCGGCCGAGGAGCCGCTCGAGATCCGGGTCGGCGGCCGCGCACTGGCCGTCACCATGCGCACGCCCGGCCATGACGTCGACCTCGCCGCGGGGTTCCTGGTCTCCGAGGGGGTCGTCGCGACCGCCGACGACTTCGCCGCCGCGCGCTACTGCGCCGGGGCCACTGTCGACGGCCTCAACACCTACAACGTCCTCGACGTGACGCTGGCCGGCGGCGTCCCGGCGCCCGATCCCAGCCTCGAGCGCAGCTTCTTCACGACGTCGTCCTGCGGGCTCTGCGGGAAGGCGAGCATCGACGCCGTCCGGACGCGCTCGCGCTGGACGGTGGCCGACGACGACCGCGCGATCCCGGCCGAGCTGCTGGCCACGTTCCCCGACCGCCTCCGGGAGCACCAGGAGGTCTTCGCCAAGACGGGTGGGCTGCACGCCGCCGGGCTCTTCGACGCCGCCACCGGCGAGCTGCTCGTGCTGCGCGAGGACGTCGGCCGCCACAACGCCGTGGACAAGGTGGTCGGCTGGGCCCTCACGGCCGGGCTGCTGCCGCTGCGCGGCACGGTGCTGATGGTGTCCGGACGGTCGTCGTTCGAGCTGACGCAGAAGGCGCTGATGGCCGGCATCCCCGTGCTGGCGGCAGTGTCCGCGCCGTCCTCGCTCGCCGCCGACCTCGCGCAGGAGTCGGGGATCACCCTCGTGGGGTTCCTGCGGGGATCGTCGATGGTCGTGTACTCGCGGCCCGAGCGCGTACTGGTCGGAGCGCGGGTCTGATGCCGCGCAAGCCACCGGTCGAGGACCCCGGCTACGACCGGCTGAGGGTCCACCCGCCGGACGCGTGGGCCGTCGGGCTGCCGGCCGTCGTCAACGCGATCACCTACGCGCTCGAGGACCTGGGTCCCAGCCGCTCGCTCACGCTGCTCTCGCGGCTGAACCAGAAGGACGGGTTCGACTGCATGAGCTGCGCGTGGCCGGACCCGGCTCACCGTGCGAGAGCGGAGTTCTGCGAGAACGGCGTCCGCGCGGTCTCGTGGGAGGCGACCCCGGTGACGGTGCCGACGACGTTCTGGGCGGAGCACTCGCTCACGGAGCTGAAGGAGAAGTCGGAGTACTGGTTGGGCATGCAGGGCCGACTCGTCCAGCCCGTCCACAAGGCTGCGGGCAGCGACCACTACGTGCCGGTGAGCTGGGCGGACGCGCTCGGCCTGGTGGCCGACAAGCTCCGGGGCCTCGACTCGCCCGACCAGGCCGCGTTCTACACCAGCGGCCGCACGGCCAACGAGACCGCGTTCCTCTACCAGCTGTTCGTGCGCGCCTTCGGCACGAACAACCTGCCCGACTGCTCGAACATGTGCCACGAGTCGACGGGCACGGCGATGAACGCGACGCTCGGCGTCGGCAAGTCGACCATCGCCTACGACGACTTCGCGAAGGCCGACCTGGTCATCGTCATGGGACAGAACCCCGGCACCAACCATCCCCGGATGCTCACCGCGCTCGAGGACGCCAAGCGCAGCGGCGCGGCGATCGTCGCGGTCAACCCGCTGCCCGAGGCGGCGATGCGGCGCTACAAGAACCCGAAGACGGTGCGCGGGATCGTCGGCCGGGGGACCGACCTGGCCGACCAGTTCCTGCAGATCCGCAGCGGCGGCGACATGGCACTGCTGCAGTGGGTGTCCAGGCGCGTGCTCGAGGCGGAGGACCGCAGCCCCGGCACCGTGCTCGACCACGAGTTCCTGGCGGACCACACGCTCGGCCTCGAGGACTTCCGGGCGCACCTCGAGGCGCTCGACGAGCAGGAGGTCCTGGCGGCGACGGGCCTCACGGTCGCCGAGATGGACGAGCTGGCGGACCGCTACCTCGCGGCCGACCGCGTGATCATCACGTGGGCGATGGGCATCACGCAGCACCGCAAGGGCGTCGACACGATCAAGGAGATCGTGAACCTGCTCCTGCTGCGCGGCAACATCGGCAAGCCGGGCGCGGGCGCGTCGCCCATCCGCGGGCACAGCAACGTGCAGGGCGACCGCACCATGGGCATCTGGGAGAAGATGCCCGACGCCTTCCTGGACGCGCTGGCCGCCGAGTTCTCGTTCGAGCCGCCGCGCAGGCACGGCCTGGACTCCGTGCAGTCGATCGAGGCGATGCAGCGCGGCGAGATCAAGGTCTGGTTCGCGCTCGGCGGCAACCTCGTCGCGGCGATCTCCGACACGGCGGCGGCCGAGGCCGCGATGCGCGGGACGGACCTGACCGTGCAGGTGTCGACCAAGCTCAACCGGTCGCACGTCGTGACGGGTGCCGAGGCGCTGATCCTGCCGACGCTCGGTCGCACCGACGTGGACCTGCAGGAGACCGGGCCCCAGTTCGTCTCCGTCGAGGACTCCGTCTGCGCGGTGCACGGGACCCACGGCGCGGTCCCGCCCGTCTCGCCGGCCCTGCTCTCGGAGATCTCGATCGTCACCCGCCTGGCGCGCGCCGTCCTGGGCGACGAGGGGCCGATCGACTGGGCCGGCTTCGAGCGCGACTACAACACGATCCGGGAGTCGATCTCGCGCGTCGTCCCCGGCTTCGCGGACTTCAACCGCCAGGTTCGACGCAAGGGCGGGTTCGTGCTGCCGAACGGCCCGCGCGACTCGCGGACCTTCCCGACGACGACCGGCAAGGCGATGATCACGGTCAACGAGCTCGTGCCGGTCGAGTGCCCGCCGGGCCGGCTGATCCTGCAGACCATCCGCTCGCACGACCAGTTCAACACGACGATGTACAGCCTGAGCGACCGCTACCGCGGCATCAAGAACGGCCGCGACGTGGTGTTCGTCAACCCGGACGACCTCCTCGAGCTAGGCCTCGCCGATGGCGACCGCGTGGACATCGCGAGCGAGTGGCCGGAGGAACCGGACCGCTGGCTGCGGGGCTACCGCGTGGTGGCCTACCCGACCTCGCGGGGGTGCGCGGCCGCGTACTTCCCCGAGGCGAACGTGCTGGTCTCACTGGCAAGCACGGCGCTCGGCAGCAACACCCCGGTCTCGAAGGCGGTCATCGTGCGGCTGCAGAAGGCGTAGGCCCGGTCAGTCGAGCCCCTGCTCCGACTCCTCGATCGTGGCGAGCCAGTCGCGCTTGCTCGCGCGCCAACCCTCGTCGTCGGCGCCCAGCCGCCAGTAGCCGGAGACCGAGAGCTGGTCGCGGGTGATGCCGCGGTCGACGCGCACGTGCTTGCGCAGCTCGCGGACCACGCCGGCCTCGCCGTGCACGAACGCGCTGACGGGGGCGGGTAGCTCGGGCAGTGCGGTGACGGCGTCGACGAGCGCGAGGCCCGCCACGCCGATGCCCTGGTGGACCCAGTGGACGTGCACGCCCGGCGGGAAGGTCAGCGGGATCTGGTCCTGCTCGTCGTGCACCTCGATGACGGCGTGCCCGACGGCGTCGGCGGGCAGGCGCTCGAGCGCGACGGCGATGGCCGGCAGGGCGCTGGCGTCGCCGGCGTACAGGTGCGACGCGGCGGCGGGGTCCGGCGACCAGGCGCCGCCGGGGCCGACCAGCAGCACCTCGTCGCCGGGCTGCGCGCCCGCCGACCACGGGCCCGCGATGCCCTCGTCGCCGTGCACGACGAAGTCGAGCGTGAGCTCGCCGGCCTCGGCGTCCCAGGCGCGGACGGTGTAGGACCGCTGGCGGGGCTGCTGCTCGGGGGGCAGGGTCGCGCGCACCGCGTCGAGGTCGAGCCGGCCGTCCTCACGCAGCGGGCGCGGCGTGCCCGCGGGCAGGAACACGACCTTGACGTAGGAGTCGGCGTACGGCGACGGCTGGAAGGCGGCGAGGCCGGGGCCGCCGACGACCACGCGGACCATGGTCGCCGCGATCCGTTCCGTCCGGACGACCTCCCCCACGAGCGGGGCGGGGCGCGGGCGGGCCGGTGCGTCGGTCATCGATGTCCTTCGTCGGAGGGGGTGGTCGTGCGGCGGCCCACGCTAGCCGAGCCTCCTGTCAGGTGCGGGTCGCGTGCGCGTCGAGGTCGTCGTTGAGCCGGGTCAGCAGCGTGGCCAGGAGGCGCCGGTCGTCCGGCGACCAGTCGGCGAGGATGTCGGCGTAGACCTCGGCGCGCACGGCCCGCGTCTCGGCCAGGGCCGCGGTGCCGGCGGGCGTCGTGGTGACCACCGCGCGGCGGCCGTCGTGCACGTCGCGCTCGCGGGTCACGTAGCCCGCGGCCTCCATCGCCAGCACCTGCCGAGTCACGGTCGACGCGTCGAGGCGCAGGTGGTCCGCGACCTCGTTGATGCCGGCGGGTCCCGTGGTGTCGAGGAGGCGGAGCGCGAGGTAGGCGGAGCGCTCGAGCGTCGCGGACAGGCGGGTGGTCGCCCGGCGGTTGCGGTCCGCGAGCCGCAGCAGCAGAGCCACCTGGGTCTCGACCGCAGCGGCTGCGTCGTCGTCGCTCATGGGTGTAGCCTACATGGAGTTACCTGCCCCATACAGATACAAGGATCAGCACGTGGCGTCGTCTCGCACAGAACCGAACAAGACCGCGATCTACTCGACCGCCCTCACGGCGTTCTTCGCCATCGCGGGCATCGCGATCGTGGACCCCATCCTCCCCGCCATCGGTGCCGCCATCGGCGCGACCACGTGGCAGATCGAGCTGCTCTTCACCGCCTACATCGCCGTCATGGCGGTCGGCATGATCCCCGCGGTCATGGCGACCGGGAAGTTCGGCTACAAGAAGGTCCTCGCCACCGGCGTGAGCACCGTCGCCGTCGCCGCCATCCTGGCCTCGCTGTCCAACGGGATCGTGTCGCTGGCGCTCCTGCGCGGCCTGTGGGGCCTCGGCAACGCGATGTTCTTCGCCACGGCCATGGTGCTGCTGGTGTCCCTGGCCAACGACAAGAAGTGGGTCGTCGAGCTGTTCGAGACCTGCGTCGGCCTCGGCTTCGCCATCGGCCCCCTGATCGGCGGCCTGCTCGGGCAGATCAGCTGGCGCGTGCCGTTCTTCCTGTGCGGCCTGTTCATGATCGCGGCGCTGATCATCTCGCTGACGCGGCTCAAGGACCCCGAGGAGATGCCCCCGCCGCTGCGGCTCGGCCAGGTGTTCCACCCGTTCCGGCGGCCCGCGTTCGTCGCGCTCTGCGTCATCACCGCGACCTACAACTTCGTCTTCTTCATCGTGCTGGGCTACACGCCGATCTTCCTGGGCCTCGACGTCGTGCCGTTGGGCCTCGTGTTCACGGCATGGGGCGCCGGGCTCGCCTTCGGCATCCTGGTGGTCGGGCACCGGCTCGCGCACCGGTTCGGCGCCGTGCAGACCGTCGGGTTCGCCCTGATGGTCCTCATGCTGACGCTCATCGGCCTGGCGACCTCGCACAGCACCGCGCAGTCCGTGATCGTGCTCATCGTGGCCGGCGTCTGCATGGGCATCTGCAACGCCAACCTCACCGACCTCGCGCTGGCCACCGGCTCGCCCGACCGTCGCGTGACCACGGGGGCGTTCAACCTGGTCCGCTGGGGCTTCGCGGCGCCGGCACCGGTCGTCGCCGGGCTGCTGGCCGAGCACGTCGGCCTGAGCGCGCCGTTCTGGGTGGGCGTCGCCGTGCTCGCCGTCGGCATCGTCACGTTCCTCGTGTTCGGCCACATGGTGGCGCGCACTGTCGGCGAGCGTGTGCTCTGGTCGCGGTGGAACCGCGAGGCCGAGGCGCTCGAGGGCGTGCCTGAGGAGGCGCTCGGCGAGGTCGTCTGACCTCCCCAGCAGATGTGACGTAGGACGCGTCCGGACCGGGAACCCCACCCCGGCCGGGCGCGTTCTCGCACGTGGGCGCGGTTCCGCGTCAGCTGTTGCACACTCGGGAGACCCCTGCATGTATCGCCTCGCCCGCCTCTCGCTGGCCAACCGCGCGGTGGTCGCGCTGCTGACCATCGCTATCGCCGTCTTCGGTTGGATCAGCCTTGGGTCGCTCAAGCAGGAGCTCATCCCGTCGCTGCAGATCCCGACGGCGGTCGTCGTCGCGGTCGACCCCGGCTCCTCGCCGCAGCTGGTCGAGCAGCAGGTGACCGTGCCCGTCGAGCAGGCGGTCCGCGCGGTCGACGGGGTGGAGAAGGTCACCTCGACGTCGTCCACGGGACTGTCGACGACGACGGTCGAGCTCACGTACGGCGGCGACCTCGACGCGTCGGCGCAGGCGCTGCAGCAGGCGGTCGACCGCGTGCGCACCTCGCTGCCCAGCGGCGTCGAGCCGACGGTCTTCACCGGCTCGCTCGACGACTTCCCGGTGGTGCAGCTCTCCATCTCCGGCGGAGAGGGGACGTCCGACACCGACCTGGCGACGCTCGTGCAGGACACGGTGGTGCCGCGCTTCGAGCAGATCGACGACGTCCGCGAGGTCACGGTGACGGGCGTCGCCGACGACGCCGTGACCATCACGCTCGACATGCCCGCGCTCGCGGGGGTCGGGCTGTCGCCTGCCGCGGTGGCGACGATCCTGCAGGACAACGGCGTCGTCATCCCCACCGGGACCGTCGACGAGGGCGACACGACCCTCTCGGTGCAGGTCGGCAGCGAGCTGTCCTCCGTCGAGAACCTCGAGAGCCTGCCGCTGGTCGGGGCCACCACCCCGACGACGCTCGGCGACGTGGCCGACATCGAGGTCGCGCCCGTGCCGGCCACCTCCTACTCGCGCCTCGACGGCGAGGCGGCGCTCGCGGTCGCGCTGACCAAGACGCCCGACGGCAACACCGTCGAGATCTCGCACGGTGCGCAGGACGCGGTCGCGGACCTCGAGGAGCAGCTGGGCGACCAGGTCAAGGTCGCGGTCGTGTTCGACCAGGCGCCCTTTATCGAGGAGTCCATCAACGGCCTGGCCACCGAGGGCGCGCTGGGCCTGCTGTTCGCGGTGCTCGTGATCCTGCTGTTCCTCGGCTCGGTCCGGTCGACGCTGGTGTCCGCGATCTCGATCCCGCTGTCGTTGCTCGTCACGTTCGTCGGCCTCAAGGTCGGCGGCTACTCGCTCAACATCCTCACGCTCGGCGCGCTCACCATCGCGATCGGGCGGGTGGTCGACGACTCGATCGTCGTCATCGAGAACATCAAACGGCACATGTCGTACGGCGAGGCGAAGGTGACCGCGATCCTCACGGCCGTCCGCGAGGTCGCCGGGGCGATCACCGCGTCGACGGTCACCACCGTCGCCGTGTTCCTGCCGATCGCGCTGGTCGGCGGCATGGTCGGTGAGCTGTTCCGGCCCTTCGCCGTCACGGTCGCCGTGGCCATGACCGCCTCGCTGTTCGTCGCGCTGACGATCGTGCCGGTGCTCGCGTTCTGGTTCATCCGGCCGTCCACGAAGGAACGTGCCCAGGCTGCGCAGGCGGCGCCGGCCGACGTCGACGGGGTCGTCCCGGTCGAGCAGGACGTGCGCGACGAGGTCGAGGAGCGCGAGCGCTCGGGCGCCCTCCAGCGCGGCTACCTCGCGACGCTGGGCACGGCGCTGCGGCACCCGGTGCTCACGCTGGGGGCGGCGCTGCTGATCTTCGTCGGCACCCTCGCACTCGTGCCGCGCCTGGAGACCAACTTCCTGGGCGACTCCGGCCAGGACACGCTCACGGTCACGCAGTCGTTCGCGCCGGGCACGTCGCTGCCCACGCAGGACGCCTCCGCCAAGGAGGTCGAGCAGGCGCTCATGGGCGTCGACGGCGTGACCACCGTGCAGACGACGGTCGGCACGTCCGGGGGCGCGGAGGCGGCGTTCAGCGGCGGCGGCGGGACCCCGCGGGCGACGTTCGCACTGACGCTCGACGGCGACGCGGACCCGGCCGTGGTGCAGGAGGACGTGCGCGCCGCCACGAAGGACCTCGGGGACGTGACCGTGGCCGGCGGCGGGGCGGCCTTCGGCAGCTCGACGGTCGACGTCGTCGTGCGCTCCGACGACCCGGACCAGCTCTCGACGCTCGCACAGCAGGTGCAGACCGTGGTCGAGGGCGTCGACGGCACGTCCGACGTCACCAACAACCTCGCGGCGGCCCAGCCGACCGTGCAGGTGGTCGTCGACCGTGCCGCCGCCGCGCAGGTCGGGCTCACCGAGACGCAGGTCGCCGGCACCGTCGCGGCCGTGATGAGCCCGCGACCCATCGGCACGGTCGACCTGGGCGACGGGCCGCTGGACGTCACGATCGTGGCGACGGCGGGCCTGACGACGCTCGACCAGCTGCGCCAGGTCGTCCTGCCGACGGCGACCGGCATCGTGCCGCTCACGCAGGTGGCCAGCATCGACGAGGTCGACGTGCCCACGTCGGTCACGCGGGTCGACGGGGAGCGCTCGGCGACGATCTCGGCGACGCCGTCCGGGCAGGACCTCGGGGCGCTGACGCGTGAGCTGCAGACGAAGGTCGACGCGATCGACGTGCCGGCCGGCTCCAGCGTGGCCATCGGTGGCGTCGCCTCCGACCAGCAGGACGCGTTCGCCGACCTCGGCCTCGCGCTGCTGGTCGCCATCGCGATCGTCTACCTGGTCATGGTCGCGACGTTCCGGTCGCTGCTGCAGCCGCTGATCCTGCTGGTCTCGGTGCCGTTCGCCGCGACCGGTGCGCTGCTGGCGCTGCTGCTCACCGGCACCCCGCTGGGCGTCCCGGCGCTCATCGGTGTGCTCATGCTGGTCGGCATCGTGGTCACCAACGCGATCGTGCTCATCGACCTGGTCAACCAGTACCGCCGCGACGGGCGGCCGCTGGCCGAGGCCGTGACCGAGGGCGCCCGCAAGCGTCTGCGGCCCATCCTCATGACGGCGCTGGCGACGATCTTCGCGCTCACGCCCATGGCGTTCGGCGTCACCGGCGGCGGGGTCTTCATCTCCAAGCCGCTGGCGATCGTGGTCATCGGCGGGCTGGTCACCTCGACGCTGCTGACGCTGGTGCTCGTGCCGGTGCTGTACATGCTCGCGGAGAAGGCCAGGGGCCGCACGTCCCGCGCCTGAGCACGACGAAGGGGGCGGTCCGGAACCGGACCGCCCCCTTCGCGTTGCCTGGGGTCAGGCGTCGCGCTTCTTGAGCAGGATCGCGGCGACCCCGAGGACGACGACGACCCAGATCACCAGCACGCCGTAGCCCTGCCACGCCGTCAGGTCTGCCCCGATCGGTGAGGAGGCCGCGGCGACCTCCAGCTGGGCGTCGGTCTGCGTGAGCTGCTGCCCCGCGATTCCCGGCAGGAACGGGAACATGTAGGTCAGCGGCTTCCACGGGATCGAGCTGAAGAGGATCGGCGCGACGAGCAGGAGGCCGAGCACGGTCGCGATGGCCGCCGCCGAGTGACGCATGAGCGCGCCCAGGGCGAACGAGAACAGCGCGATCGTCGCGAGGTACACCGCGGTTCCGACGAGCGGCCGGAGCATGTCTGGGTCGCTGAAGTCGACCGAGAGCCCCTTGCTGTCGAAGAAGAGCCACTGGAGGGCCGTCCCGGCGGCCACGGCCACCAGGGCCGCCCCGAAGACCGCGACGATCAGCACGATCGCCTTGGACCACAGCACCGGAAGGCGCTTGGGCGCGGCCGTCAGGCTCGAGCGGATCATCCCGGTCGTGTACTCGCTCGTGATGGTCAGGGCGCCGAGGACCGCCAGGGCCAGCTGGCCGAGGGTCACGGCGAAGCTCAGCGGACCGAGCGCGTCGCTGGCGTCGGGCGGACCGCCCTGCTCGGGGCTGGGGGCGTTGACGTACGCCAGGCTGATCAGCACGACCAGGCCGACCGTCGCGATCAGGAAGATGGCGAGCGTCCAGATGGTCGAGCGGACCGACCAGAACTTGATCCACTCGCCGCGTACCAGGTGGCCGAAGCTGAGCCGGTAGGGCTTCGTGGCGGTGCTGTGGCGGTGCGGCTCGGTGGCGACGGCGGCGCTCATCGGGCGTCCTCTCCGGTGGTCGGGGACGTGGTCGCGGCGTGTGCGCCGTGCGGCTCGGAGACCTCGCCGGGCAGCGCGGCCGAGTGGTACTCGATCGACTCCGACGTCAGGGACATGTACGCCTCCTCGAGCGAGCCGGCGAGCGGTGTGAGCTCGTGCAGCACGAACCCGGCCTTGGCGGCGATCTCGCCGATCTCCACCGCGGTCGCGCCGTGGATCTCGAGCAAGCCGTCCGGCGCCGGCGTCACGGTGACCGCGGGTCCGGCCAGGCGCGCCGCCAGGTCGGACGCTTGCGGGGAGCGGACCCGGACCGTGGCGGTGGTCGCCTGCGCGATCACCGAGTCGACCGGGCCGTCGGCGATGATCTTGCCGCGGCCGATGACGATCAGGTGGTCGGCCGTGACGGCCATCTCGCTCATGAGGTGCGACGAGAGGAAGACGGTCCGACCCTCGGACGCGGCCAGGTACTTGACCAGGTTGCGCACCCAGAGGACGCCCTCGGGGTCGAGGCCGTTGACGGGCTCGTCGAGGATGAGGGTCTGCGGGTCGCCGACCAGCGCCGCGGCGATGCCGAGCCGCTGCCCCATGCCGAGCGAGAACCCGCCGACCCGCCGCTTGGCCACCGTGTCGAGGCCGGTCATCGAGATGACCTCGTTGACGCGCTTGTCGCCGATGCCGTGCGTCGCGGCGATGGCCCGCAGGTGGTTGCGGGCGCTGCGGCCGGTGTGGACCGCCTTGGCCTCGAGCAGCGCGCCCACCTGCGTGAGCGGCGATGAGTGCTCGGCGTACCGCTTGCCGTTGACGGTCACGCTGCCGTGCGTCGGCTTGTCCAGCCCGACGATCATCCGCATGGTCGTGGACTTCCCGGCGCCGTTGGGTCCGAGGAAGCCGGTCACCCTTCCGGGCTGGACGGTGAACGAGATGCCGTCCACCGCCACCTTCGTGCCGTATCTCTTCGTCAGGTCGTGGGCCTCGATCATCAGCCGTTCCTCGTCGTCGGGAGCAGAACCGTTGACGACCCTAGGGTCGGGCCGCAAGGGCTTACATCGGACCATGGGGGGAGCGCGGCCCAGCCGAAAGGCCGAGAACCCGTGAGTAGAGAAACCTGGGAACGAACGCGCCCCTGTTCACGTTCGCTACGGTGACAGCCTTGTCTTACTGCGCCCGATCCGTCCAGGAGGACGCCATGGCCAATCCCGTGTTCAACAACAGTCCGGTCTTCCAGGATCCCGTTCAGCGCCGGGGCCAGAAGTCGCCCGCGTCAACGGTCTCCTACGGCACCGCCGGTGCCCAGGTGACCGACGCGGCCACGCTCGACCAGATGTACGACGCCCCCGCCGCGACCACGCGCGAGACCGGGCGGCTGACGTACGACGACGTCATCATCAAGACCGGCGGGCTGCTCGCGCTGCTCGTGGTCGTGTCGGTCGGGTCCTGGTACCTGACGCCGACGATGCCGTGGCTCCTGTGGGTCGGCGCCATCGGCGGTCTGGTCCTGGGGCTGGTCAACGCGTTCCGGAAGGAGCCGAGCCCGGCGCTGATCATCGCGTACACCGCGGCGGAGGGTCTCTTCCTCGGTGGCATCAGCCTGCTCTTCCAGAACTTGGTGGTCGAGGGATCGTCGACAGGCACCGCGGAGCCGATCGTCACGCAGGCCGTCATCGCGACGCTCGCCACCTTTGCCGGTGCGCTGTTCCTGTTCCGCTCGGGCAAGGTCCGCGTCACCCCGAAGTTCACTCGCTTCCTGCTCATCGGCATGGTCGGTTACCTGCTGTTCTCCCTGGCCAACCTCGTCGCGTCGTTCTTCATCGCGAGCGACGGCTTCGGCCCGTTCCGCAACGGCATCTGGGGCGTGCTCGCCGGTCTCGTGGGTGTCGGGCTCGCCGCGGCCAGCCTGATCGTGGACTTCGACGCCATCAAGCGCGGTGTCGAGAACGGCGCCCCGGCCAAGTTCGCGTGGTCGGCCGCCTTCGGCCTCATCGTCACGCTGGTCTGGCTGTACCTCGAGTTCCTGCGCCTGTTCGCGATCCTGTCGGGCCGCAACTGACGCTGGGCATGGACCGTCCGCCTCACGGCGTGACCTCGGCCCGGGTGCGATGATCGATCGCACCCGGGCCGACCTTTTTTTCGATCTCAAGTCGACCCGCCCCGCCACCCATGGGAGCAGCCCGACCGTGAAGTACGCGAAGCACATCTCCGAGCTCGTCGGCGGCACCCCGCTCGTCCAGCTCACGTCCGTGACCGCAGGCCTGACGGCGACGATCCTCGCCAAGGTCGAGTACATGAACCCCGGCGGCTCCGTGAAGGACCGCATCGCGCTGAAGATGATCGAGGCCGCGGAGGCGAGCGGCCTGCTCAGGCCCGGCGGCACGATCGTCGAGCCGACCAGCGGGAACACCGGGGTCGGCCTGGCCCTCGTCGCGCAGCGCAAGGGCTACCGCTGCGTGTTCGTCTGCCCCGACAAGGTCAGCCAGGACAAGCGGGACGTGCTGCGGGCCTACGGCGCGGAGGTCGTCGTGACCCCCACTGCGGTCACTCCCGACCACCCCAACTCGTACTACTCGGTCTCCGACCGGCTCGCGCGCGAGATCCCCGGCGCCTGGAAGCCGAACCAGTACGCGAACCCGAACGGGCCGGCCAGCCACTACGAGTCGACCGGCCCCGAGATCTGGGCCGACACCGACGGTCGCGTCACGCACCTGGTCGCGGGCGTCGGCACGGGCGGCACCATCACCGGCACCGGGCGCTACCTGCACGACGTCTCCGACGGGCGGGTGGTCGTCATCGGCGCCGACCCCGCCGGCTCGGTGTACTCGGGCGGCGACGGGCGTCCGTACCTGGTCGAGGGCGTGGGCGAGGACTTCTGGCCGGCCGCCTACGACCCGACGGTGCCCGACGAGATCATCGCCGTCTCCGACGCGGACTCGTTCGCCATGACCCGGCGGCTCGCGCGCGAGGAAGGCCTGCTGGTCGGCGGATCGTGCGGCATGGCGGTCGAGGCGACGCTGCGGTACGCGCGCCGGCTCCAGGAGGAGGACCCGGCCGCCGCCGCGGAGGCCGTCATCGTGGTGCTCCTGCCCGACAGCGGGCGCGGCTACCTGTCGAAGATCTTCAACGACAAGTGGATGCGCTCGTACGGGTTCCTGGCCGCCGACGAGGGCGCCACCGTGGCCGACGTGCTGCGCACCAAGACCGGCGCCCTGCCCGACCTGGTGCACACGCACCCGAACGAGACCGTGCGCGACGCCATCGAGATCCTGCACGAGTACGGCGTCTCGCAGATGCCCGTGGTCGGTGCCGAGCCGCCCGTGAAGATCGGCGAGGTGGCCGGCGCCGTGAGCGAGCGCGAGCTGCTCGACGCGGTGTTCTCGGGGGAGGCCGAGCTGTCGGACCGCGTGGACCGGCACATGTCGGCCGCGCTGCCGCTCATCGGCTCGGGAGAGTCCGTGGAGTCCGCCCGGTCGGCGCTGCAGAAGGCCGACGCGCTGATGGTCGTCGACGACGGGTCGCCCGTCGGGGTGCTCACCCGGCACGACCTGCTCGGGTTCCTGGCGCGATAGGTTCTCCCGGGAAACGCTGTCCACACTGTCGTCCGAAGGAGCACGATGGCCCTGTTCGACCTGCCCCTGCCCGAGCTCGAGCGCTACCTGCCCGAGCTGGACGAGCCGGCCGACTTCGACGACTTCTGGGCGTCGACGCTGGACGAGGCGCGGACGTTCGACCTCGGTCTGACCGTGACGCCGGTGGACACCGGGCTCACCGCGATCGAGGCGTTCGACGTGACGTTCGCGGGGTTCGGCGGGCACCCGATCAAGGCGTGGGTCACGCGACCCGCCGGGGTGGCCGGGGAGCTGCCCGCCGTCGTCGAGCTCATCGGGTACGGCGGCGGCCGCGGCTTCGCGCACGAGCGACTCGCGTGGGCCGCGGCCGGGTACGTGCACCTGGTGATGGACACCCGCGGCCAGGGGTCCACGTGGGGCAACGGCGGCCACACCCCGGACCCGGCCGGCTCCGGACCGGCGTCGCCGGGGGTCATGACGCGCGGGGTCCGCGATCCGCACGAGCACTACTACCGGCGGCTCATCACCGACGGCGTGCGGGCCGTCGACGCGGTCCGCGCGCTGCCCGGGGTCGACGCCTCCCGCGTGGCGGTGACGGGGATCAGCCAGGGCGGCGGACTCGCGCTCGCGGTCGGCGGGCTGGCCGACGGCCTCGTCGCGGTCATGCCGGACGTCCCGTTCCTGTGCCACTACCCGCGGGCGCTGGCGATCACCGACGCGTTCCCGTACGGCGAGCTCGTGCAGTACCTCGCGGTGCACCGGGACGAGGAGGCCGTCGTGATGCGCACGATGTCCTACCTCGACGGCGTGCACTTCGCGCGGCGTGCGTCGGCACCCGCGCTGTTCTCGGTCGCGCTGCGCGACCAGACGTGCCCGCCGTCGACCGTCTTCGCGGCGTACAACCACTACGCGGGGCTCGCGGCCGCGCGGCCCGCGACCGAGATCGAGGTGTACGCCTACAACCAGCACGAGGGCGGGCAGGCGTTCCAGGTGCAGCGGCAGCTGCACTGGCTGCGGGCGCTGCTGGCGACGGAGCCCGCCCCGGTGGCCGCCGAGGCTCGCGCCTGACGGGTCAGGTCGGCCGGCGGAGGCGATCCGCCACCCGAGCCCGGTCGTGGACGCGGGCTCGACCGCGGCCCCGAATGGCCTAGCCCACGCCCAGCCGTTCCAGGCCGCCGACCAGTCCGTCGACGAGGAAGGCGAAGCTGTCGTCGACGTCGTCGGGCATGCCGAATCCGCCGTCGAGCTCCAGGACGACGAACCCGTGCACGGCGGCGCGGACGGCGCGGACGGCGTCGATTCGGCGCGCGGCCGGGACTCCGAGCGCGGCGACGGCGTCCGTCATTTCGCCGACGGTTCGGGCGGCCGCCGCGCGGACGGCGTCGGCGTCGGGGTCCTGCATCCACCCGGCGCCCTGGACGGCACCGTAGCGTCCGGGCCGACGTCGGGCGAGGTCGCGGGTGGCGTGCGCCATCGCAACGAGCAGGTCGGGGCCGTCGTGGTCGGCGCGCACGGCCCGCAGGGCGTCCCCGAACCCCTCGATGCAGACGAGGGCGACCTCGCGGCGCAGCGCGGGCAGGCCGGCGACGTGCTTGTACAGGCTCGGCACCGCGACGCCTGCGCGGGTCGCGACGGCGGAGAGCGTGAGGTCGGCGAACCCCGTCGGGCCGCCCTCGTCGACGACCGCCAGGGCCAGGTCGACGACGGCGGCGCGGTCGAGCCCCGCCCTAGGCACGCGCGCTCGCGCCGACCCGGAAGCGGCCGTCGGCGTCCCGGGGGAGGTCCGCGAGGAAGGCGAGCGTCCGGGGGACGACGACCTCGGGCGCCTGGTTCTGCGGGTAGTGGGCGACGCCCGGGATGAGGGTGACGTCGGCGTCGATCGCGCCGCGCAGCCACTCGGCTTCCGCCGCCGGGTCCTTGAAGTCGGGATCGATGGCGCCGACGAAGGCGACGGCGGGCGCGACGATCTCCGGGACGCGGGCCTCGACGGGGGCGTGGGTGAGCTGGACGGTCAGGTGCCGGAAGGAGCGCAGGTGGGCGGGGTCCTTCATGGCCGCGCGCAGGTCCGCGACGTGCTCGTCGAGCCACGGCGCCTTCGTGCCGCGGTTGAGGTAGCCGCGGTAGTAGGACGCCCACACGGCCCCGCCCCACGGGCGTGCGAAGAGCAGGCGCTCGAGGCCGTGGAAGACCGCCACGGCGACCGCCGGCATCGGGCGCTCGCGCAGGAACGGGCCCGTGAGCACCAGGCCCGCGACGAGGTCGGGCCGCTCGGCGGCGGCCCAACCGGCGGCGGCCGCGCCCATGGAGTTGCCGACGAGGACCGCCGGGCCGCCCAGGTGCTCGACGAGCGCGAGCGCGTCCTGGCCGGTCACGACGTCTCCGTGGGTGCTGAACGTGGTGTCGGAGTCGCCGTGGCCGCGCAGGTCGAGCACGGCGACGCGGTGGCCGGCGTCGACGAGCGGGCCGGTGAGCTCGCGCCAGGTGCTGCGCAGGTCCCCCATGCCGGGGATGAGGACGACGAGCGGGCCGTTCGCGGGCCCGTCGACCGTGTAGGCGATCCGCCCCTCGGGGCGCTGCAGGTGCTGTGTCATGAGAGAAAAGCTAATGCCATTAGCCAACGCGGTCAACCCCTCGGTGCGACGGGTGTCGGTCGGGGTTGGCAAGATGGTGTGCGCACTGTCATCCACTGAAGGAGTACGTCATGTCCGCAGCGCTGCCCGAGGCATCGGGAACCTTCGGCCAGAAGCCGACCCTCACGTTCCCGGACGCGCCTGCGCCGAAGGAGCTCGAGGTCGTCGTCCTCTCCCGGGGCGACGGCGCCCTCGTCGAGGCCGGCGACGACCTCGAGGTCCACTACCTCGGCCAGTCCTGGAACGGGGGAGTGTTCGACAACTCGTACGACCGCGGCTCCTCGATCAGCTTCCCGATCGGCGTCGGCGCGGTCATCGGCGGCTGGGACGAGGGCCTCGTCGGTCAGCAGGTCGGATCCCGTGTGCTGCTCTCCATCCCGTCGCACCTGGGCTACGGCGACCGCGGCGCCCCGCAGGCCGGGATCAAGGGTGGGGACACGCTGGTCTTCGTCGTCGACATCGTCGGCACCAGCAACTGAGCTGAGGCGATCGGCCCCCTGCGCTGCTGCGCGTTCGCATGCAGGGGGCCGTCGCTATCCTCGGGCCGTGGCCGACGGCGAGGTGACGATCGGGGAGTTCGCGCGCCGGTCGGGGCTCTCGCTCAAGGCGCTGCGGCTCTACGACGCCCGCGGGCTGCTCGAGCCCGTCCGGGTGGACCCGGACAGCGGGTACCGCTACTACGACCCCGACCAGCTGGACCGGGCCCGGACCATCTCGCTGCTGCGGCGGCTGGAGATGCCGCTCGGCACGATCGCCGACGTGCTCGCGGCGCCGGGCGCTCAGGCCGCAGCGATCCGGTCGTGGTGGGAAGGGCGACGCCGCGAGCTGGCCGAGCACGGGCCGGAGCTCGACCTCGTCCTGCACGCGCTCGGCGGGCCGCCCGGTTCGGCGCACGTCGGCCAGTTCGGGATCGACGACGTCGTCGTCGAGCCGGTGCCCGCACGGACGGTCGCGTCGGTGACCCGGCACGTCCCGCAGGTCGAGCTCGTCGCGGCGATCACGGCCGACGTCCTGGAGGTCCGCCGGTTTCTCGACGAGGGCGGCGCGGCTCGCGGCGACGAGTTCTGGGTGCTGTTCCACGGGGCCGTGGGCAACGACGGCGACGGGCCGATCGAGGTGTGCGTGCCCTACGACGGGCCCGTCGACCCGGTCGGCAGCATCACTTTGCGCCGCGAGCCCGCGCACACCCTGGCGTTCGTGCCGGTGGCCGCCGCCGACTGCCGGTTCCCGCGGATCATCGGCGCCTACGTCGCGCTCGAGACGTGGTTCGCGTCGGGCGGGTGGACGCACGGCGGCCCGGAGCGCGAGATCTACCCGGTGCCGTGGTCGGACGAGGGCGTCGTCGCGCACGTCGCCCGACCCGTCGCTTGACCCTGCCCCTGGGGCAGGGCTCACGCTGGTCGCATGCCCGATGTCGCCTCGTACGCCACGCACAGCCGCTACACCGACCCCGGTCCGTACGCGCCGCTCCTCGCCGCGGTCGACCCGTCGCCGGCCGCCCTGCACCAGGCCGCCTGCTCGGTGGTCATCCACTACCGCGCTGGGGCGGAGCAGCTGGAGCCCGGGCAGGACGCCGACATCGACCTGCGCTGGCTCTCCGACGTGCTCGCGGAGGCGCAGCGGCGGTCCGCCGGTCCGCTGGTCGCGCCGCGGGCACCAGCGCAGCAGGTCGCGGGTTGCTGCCGCGACCACACGCTCGTCGCGCTCGGCGTGCTGCGCGAGCACGGGATCCCGGCGCGCAGCCGCGTCGGGTTCTCGGGCTACTTCCGGCCGGGGTTCCACCACGACCACGTCGTCGGCGAGTACTGGGACGGCGACCGGTGGGTGCGGTTCGACCCCGAGCTGAACATGGCCGAGAACTGGTTCGGCTTCGACTCGCACGACATGGCGACGGGGATCGGGGCGCCGTTCGAGACCGCGGCCGAGGTCTGGCTCGCGCACCGCCGGGACGGCCTCGACGTCTCGACCTACGGGGTCGATCCCTCCCTGCCGTTCCTCTGCGGGCCGCAGTTCGTCCGCGGGTACGTGGTCAACGAGCTCGCGCACCGGCAGCGCGACGAGCTGCTGCTCTGGGACGTGTGGGGCGACACCCTGCCCGAGACGCCGACGCCCGCGGAGGAGCTGGACCGGCTCGCCGACGAGGTCGCCGCGCTGCTCGTGGCCGCGGATGCCGGCGACGCCGCGGCCGAGGCGTCGCTGGCTGACCGCTACGCGACCGACCCGCGGCTGCAGCCGGGCGCCGGCGTGGTGACGCTGTCGCCGACCGGGCGGGTCGCCGACGCGGACCTCGTCGCGAAGGTCAACCGCTGGCGGTCCTAGAGGACGTGCCGGTCCAGGAACGCGTTGCGGAAGACGCCGTCGGGGTCGGTGCGGGCGACGAGTGAGCGGAAGTCGTCCCAGCGCGGGTACAGGCGGGCGAGGTCGCGGTGCTCGTCCGCGAAGAGCTTGCCCCAGTGCGGACGCGCGTCGAACGGGGCGAGCGCGGCCTCGATCGTCGGCAGCAGCGCCTCGACCTCGGGCTGCCGCGGCAGCCACGTGAAGTGCAGGCCGACGCGGTCGCCGCCCTCGGCGGTGGAGAGCCACAGGTCGTCCCCGGCCATGGTGCGGACCTCGGTCACCTGCAGCAACGGCGCGATCCGGCTGCTCAGCGCGCGCATCGCCTGCAGGGCGTCCACCGCGTGGGCCCGCGGGACCAGGAACTCCGACTGCAGCTCGTCGCCGTTGCTGGGCGTGAAGTCCATGCGGAAGTGCGGCAGGCGGTCGTGCCACGGCCCGGGCTCACCCAGCTGGGCCGTGCAGTTGACGGGGTCGATGCCGGGCAGCGGGTGGCGCGGACCGTCGGCCGGCGTCGTGCCGAAGAAGTCGGTGCGCAGCGCGTAGGACTCCGTGACGCGGGTCTTGCGCCAGACCTGCTGGATCGTCTCGCCGGTCCAGTCGGTGAAGAGGCTGACGGAGTCGGCGCTGCCGGTGATCTCGTCGAGGTGCTCCAGGGCCGCGCTCCACGGCAGGTCGAGGTGCACCTCCTGCGCGACGTCGTAGGTCGGCTCGATGTCGAGGGTCACGCGCGTGGCGACGCCGAGGGCGCCGAGCGCGACCACCGAGCCGGCGAAGTCGTCGTCACCGCGTTCCACCGTGCGGATGGCGCCGTCCGGACCCACGAGCTCCAGGCGGCGCACCACGGCCGCGAGGTTCGGGCTGCGGTCGCCCGAGCCGTGCGTCGCCGTGGCGACGGCCCCGGCGACGGAGATGTGCGGGAGCGACGCGAGGTTGTGCACCGCCCAGCCCGCCGGGTGCAGGTGCTGGGCGAGCGTGCCGTAGCGGGTGCCGCCCGTGACCGTGACCGTCCTGGCCGCCTCGTCGATCTCCGGCGCAACTTCCAGGCCGTCCAGCGCGACCAGCGCGGCGGGGTCGTCGGCGATGTCGTTGAAGCAGTGCCGGGTGCCCAGGGCGCGGATCCGCGGGGACCTCGCGACGATCTCCTGCAGCTCCTCGACGGTGCGGGGGTGGTGGATTTCGGCCGCGCGGTAGGTGTAGTTCCCGGCCCAGTTGGTCAGCGTCACCAGGCCAACCTACGGCCCACCGGTGACGAAGATGTCGAACAGGGCGGGGTCGTGGGCGTGCACCAGCACCAGGAACACGACGAGGTCGAACGTCAGGTGGATCGCCACGACGTAGCTCAGCGAGGAGGTCCGGCGGAAGATCCAGCCCTGGATCAGCGCGAACGGGATGGTCAGCAGCGGCCCCCACGAGCGGTAACCCAGCTCCCACAGGAACGACACGAAGACGGCGGACTGCAGGAGGTTGGCCAGCCAGAACGGGAAGTGGGCCCGGAGCAGCGCGAGGACGACGCAGATGAAGAACAGCTCGTCCCAGATGCCCACCGCGTTGACCCCGATGAACAGCCGCACGATGTCGTGCGTGCCGTCGAGGTCCGGCCAGTTCTGCCAGACGCCGGACCGCAGGAAGTACGCCGGCAGGATCAGGTACGCCGCCACGGCGACCGCGCCGAGGTACACCCACTGCCAGCGCTCCCAGCGGCGGCCCGTGCGGACGGGGAAGTGGATCTTGTCGTCGTGGAACGCCCGGCGGCTCAGCACCGTCGGCACGACGACCGCCAGGCCCAGCGCCACCGTGAATCGCGCCATGCCGGCGTTGGACAGGTCGGCCTTGAGCGAGATTGTGCTGATGATCACCTGGCCGAGCGCGATGAGGGCGAGGTCCTTGCCCAGGCGTTTGTCGACGAGCAGCCCGAGGCCCACGCCCAGCACGAGCGGGACGTAGCCGAGCGGGCGGACGTGGACGGCGAAGAGCAGGATCGCGGCGCCGCAGACGAGGGCGGCGGCCAGGGCGCGGGCGGCCGTCGTCGCCGTGGAGCTGTCCGTCCGGCTGGGTGCCGCTTCGCTCATGCGACGTCGAGGCGGGTCACGCGGCCGTCGTCGGCAAGCCGGAAGGTGAACGTCCCCGCGCCGTTGAACCCGCCGCCGGTCACGTCGATCGCGACCGCGTGGGCATCGCCCCGCCGGTCGTAGCCCGTCACGCGGACGCGCGTGTGCTTGTCGAGGTTGTCCGTGCGGTTCCAGCCCGCGATCGCCTCCAGGCCGTGGAAGGTGCGGCCCCAGTCGTCGACGACCGCGTCGTCGGTGAACGCGCCTCGGAAGAGCGTCGGGTCCTCGGTGTTGATGCCGACGATCACGTCGCTGATGCGGGCCGGGAGCTCGGAGGTCACGGGGTGCAGTCTGTCGGCTCCCGACCCGCTCGGCGAGACCTCGGTCGGTGGCCGGCTGTGTCGAGATGGGCGTTCGCGCAGGTGGACCGGGGTCCAGCGCCGGGTGGACGGGCGTGGACGGGCTTGGAGGCACGCCGATACGTTCGCGGCGGACCGGCACAGGGGAGCGACCCGCCGGTCCGCCAAGGACGACGCCGAAGGGCGGCCGGCGACCCGGGGACCTGTCGCCGGCCCCGTGGCGGGTGGGTGGCCGGCAGCGGGGGCGAGCCGGTCACCCGCCCGCTGACGTGCGACGCCCCGCTCGCCGTGGTCGGCGAGCGGGGCGTGTGCGAACGGTCAGGCGCCGGTCGGGCGCGGGCAGGAGACGCCCGTGCCACCCAGGCCGCAGTAGCCGTTCGGGTTCTTGTCGAGGTACTGCTGGTGGTAGCCCTCGGCGTAGTAGAACGTGCCGGCGTCGTCGGCCGACCGGATCTCCGTGGTGATGGGGCCGAAGCCGACCCGGGTCAGCCGCGGCTGGTACTCGTCGCGCGTGGTGCGGGCGGCGAGCTCCTGCTCCGGCGTCGTGGTGTAGATCGCCGACCGGTACTGCGTGCCGACGTCGTTGCCCTGCCGGTAGCCCTGCGTCGGGTCGTGCGACTCCCAGAAGGTGCGCAGCAGGTCCTCGGCGGAGACGACCGACGGGTCGTACGCGACGAGAACCATCTCGGTGTGGCCGGTCCGGCCGGTGCAGGTCTCCTCATAGGACGGGAAGGGGGTGAACCCACCCTGGTAGCCGACCGCCGTCGTCACGACGCCGGGGATCTTCCAGAAGGTGCGCTCGGCGCCCCAGAAACACCCCATCGCGACGTAGAGCACCTCGGTGCCCTCGGGCCACGGGCCCTGCAGCGGGGTGCCGAGGACGGTGTGGGTCGTCGGGACGGTGTAGGCGTAGCGGTCGCGACCCGCGAGGGCGCGCTCCGGCTCGACCATCGTGGACTTGAGTGCGGATCCGAACAGCCAGCTCATGAGTCTGTTTCCTCTCCGGGAGCCCGGTTGGTCACCTGGGTCCTCCCGGCGATCTCAACGGCGTCCATCCGCCCTCTGTTCCCGTTCTGCGGCACCGATCGTGGTCATTGCTTGACCGAATGAATACCAGACCGAGAGCGCACCATTCCGTGACCGAGACCGCACCCGCAGCGCACCGTCGTCCACCAGGGCCCCGGCGCCGCGAGCGCCTAGCCTGGGACGCGTGACGAACCACGCGCACCCCCACGACGACGACTGGTCCTCCGCCGGCTTCTCGACCCGCGCCATCCATGCAGGTCAGGACCCGGACCCCACCACCGGGGCCGTCGTCCCGCCCATCTACGCGACCTCGACCTACAAGCAGGACGGCGTCGGCGGCCTGCGCGGCGGGTACGAGTACTCGCGCTCGGCCAACCCCACCCGCACGGCGCTCGAGTCGGCGCTCGCGGCGGCGGAAGGCGGCGCGGCCGGCTTCGCGTTCTCGTCGGGCCTCGCCGCCGAGGACACGCTGCTGCGCGCGACGCTGCGACCCGGCGACCACGTCGTCATCCCGAACGACGCGTACGGCGGCACGTACCGCCTGATCGCCCGCGTCTTCGGCCCGTGGGGGATCGAGCACACAGCGGTCGACCTCTCCGACGCCGACGCGGTCCTCGCCGCGATCCAGCCCGGTCGCACCAAGGTCGTGTGGGTGGAGACCCCGACCAACCCGCTGCTCGGCATCGCCGACATCGCCGTCCTCGCGGCGCACGCGCGCGCATCGGGCGCGCTGCTGGTGGTCGACAACACCTTCGCCACCCCATACCTGCAGCAGCCGCTCGCGCTCGGCGCCGACGTCGTCGTCCACTCGACGACGAAGTACATCGGCGGGCACTCGGACGTGGTCGGCGGCGCGCTCGTCGTCGCGGACGGCGCGCAGCTCCCGGTGGGCCTTGACGGTCCGACCGGCACGACGGTCCTGGCCGACGCGGTGCGCTTCCACCAGAACGCCTCGGGCGCGGTGGCGGGGCCCTTCGACGCGTGGCTGACGCTGCGCGGGCTCAAGACGCTCGCCGTCCGCATGGACCGGCACGTCAGCAACGCCACGGCGATCGCCGAGTTCCTGGCCGCGCACGACGCCGTGACGTCGGTGATCTACCCGGGGCTGGAGAGCCACCCGGGCCACGAGGTCGCGACGCGGCAGATGAGCGGGTTCGGCGGCATGATCTCGTTCCGCACCGGCAGTGAGGCGACCGCACTGGCGTTCTGCGCGGCGACCCACGTGTTCACGCTCGCGGAGTCGCTGGGCGGGGTCGAGTCGCTGGTCGAGCACCCGCACAAGATGACGCATGGCTCGGTGGCCGGCACGGAGCTCGAGGTCCCCGACGACCTCGTCCGCCTGTCGGTCGGGATCGAGGACGTCGCCGACCTGATCGCCGACCTCGAGGCCGCGCTCGCGGCGGGGCGCGACGCGTGAGCGGGCCCGGCGGGGCCGCACCGGGAGGAGACGACGCGGCCGGGCCCCGGGCGGGGGCCCGCACCGGAGCGCCGTCGGCCACCAGCGTCATCCGCGCGGCCGACGGGCAGTCCGTGCCGCCGTCGGTGCGCAACGCGGCGGACTGGTCGTGGCGGCTGCTGCTCATCGGCGCCGCCCTGGCGGTGTTCCTGTGGCTGCTGTCCGAGCTCAAGGTCGTCGTGGTCCCCATCGCGGTGGCCCTGCTGCTGACCGTCCTGCTCGCGCCGTTCGTCGGCTGGCTGCAGCGCAGGACCCGGCTGCCGCGGGTCGCCGCGACCGCGATCTCGCTCGTCGGGCTCGTCGCCCTCGTGGCGGGTCTGCTCACGCTGGCCGGTCGGTCGATCGTGAAGGGCTTCCGGGAGCTGTGGGACCAGGCGGCCCAGGGCATCGACAAGCTGACCACCTCGCTCGCCGAGGGCCCGCTCCAGCTGACCACCGCCGACATCTCGGGGTGGCTGGACAAGATCCAGGGGTCCCTCAGCGGCGGCAGCTCCGAGCTCGTCTCGGGCGCGCTGCACGCGACGACGACGGTCGCCCACGTCGCGGCCGGCGCGCTGATCACGCTGTTCTGCACGTTCTTCTTCCTGCTCGACGGCCGCGCCATCTGGGCGTGGGTCATCGGGCTGCTCCCGCGGGGCTCCCGCGAGCACGTCCACCAGGCGGGCCGGCGGGGGCTCGTCACGCTCGGCGCGTACACGCGGACGCAGATCCTCGTCGCCGCGGTCGACGCCGTCGGCATCGGAGTCGGTGCCGCGATCCTGCAGGTCCCGCTCGCGCTGCCGCTCGCCGTGCTCGTGTTCCTCGGGTCGTTCATCCCGATCGTGGGCGCGGTCGTCACGGGCTCGGTCGCGATCCTCGTCGCGCTCGTCTCCAACGGCCCGGCGTCGGCGATCTGGATGCTGGTCGTCGTGCTGCTCGTCCAGCAGCTCGAGGGCCACGTCCTGCAGCCGTTCCTCATGGGTCACGCGGTGGCCCTGCACCCGGTCGCCGTGCTGCTGTCGGTGGCCGCCGGGTCGTTCGTCGCCGGGATCATCGGTGCGCTGTTCGCCGTGCCCATCGTCGCGACCCTGAACACCGTCGTCCTCTACCTGCACGGCCACGACAAGTTCCCGCAGCTCGGGACGGACGACCACGTCCCCGTGCGGGGTCGGGGGCACCCAGTGCTCGACCGCGCCATCGCGCAGGTGGCCGAGGCCACGTCCGAGCGCGTGGCGACGAGGGCGGAGGCGGCGGATCGTCGCGAGGACCCGGCCGCCGACGACGACGTGGCCGGTCCCCGATGACCGGCCTCGCCGACGTCCGGGCCGCCGCCCAGCTGCTCGAGGGTGTCGCGGACCGGACGCCCGTGCAGCTGAGCCGCGCGCTCTCGCAGGCGTGCGGTGCCGAGGTGTGGCTCAAGTGCGAGAACCTGCAGCGGGCGGGCTCGTTCAAGCTGCGCGGCGCGTACGTGCGCATGGCCAGGCTGTCGCCGCAGGAGCAGGCGCGCGGGGTCGTGGCCGCGAGCGCCGGCAACCACGCTCAGGGCGTCGCGCTGGCGGCCCGGATGCTCGGCCTGGACGCCGTCGTGTTCATGCCGGGCGACGCCGCCCTGCCCAAGATCGCCGCCACGCGCGACTACGGGGCCAGGGTCGAGCTGGTCGGCGCCAGCGTCGACGAGGCCCTGGTGCACGCCCGGGAGTTCGCCGAGCGCACGGGCGCGATCCTCATCCACCCCTTCGACCACGACGACGTCGTGGCGGGGCAGGGCACCATCGCCCTCGAGATCGTCGAGCAGGTGCCCGACGTGGCGACCGTCGTCGTGCCGGTCGGGGGCGGCGGGCTGGCCGCGGGCATCGTCGCGGCCCTCGCCGAGCTGCGGCCCGAGGTGCGCGTGATCGGCGTCCAGGCCGCCCGCGCCGCCGCGTACCCGGCGTCCTTCGCGGCCGGCTACCCGGTCCCGGCGCCGGAGCTGCGCACGATGGCCGACGGCATCGCGGTCGGCACACCGGGCGGCGTGCCGTTCGGCATCCTGGACGCGCACCAGATCGAGGTGACGACCGTCTCCGAGGAGAGCCTCTCGCGGGCGCTGCTGCTCCTCGCGGAGCGGGCGAAGATGCTGGTCGAGCCGTCGGGCGCCGCCGCGGCCGCGGCCCTCATGGCGGGCGTCGGTCCGGTCGAGGGGCCGGTGGTCGCGATCCTGTCGGGCGGCAACATCGACCCGCTCGTGCTCATGCGGGTGGTCCGGCACGGGCTCGCCGCGGCCGGCCGGTTCCTGCAGCTCCAGGTCCGCATCGACGACACCCCGGGAGCGCTCGCGGACCTGCTGCGTGCCCTGGCCGACACGGGCGGGAACGTCATGCACGTGTCGCACGCGCGGACCGTCGGCGACCTCCAGCTCGACGAGGTGGCGATCGTGGTGCAGGTGGAGACCAAGGGCCCCGACCACTGCGCCTACGTGCTGCAGCAGCTGCGCGGGGCGGGCTACCGGCTCACGGACGGCTGACGCGAACGAGGCGCCACCCCGGTGGGGCGGCGCCTCGTCCGTGCGTGCGGTGGATCAGCCCGCGAACGGCTTCGCGTCCGTGATCTCGACCGGGATCTCGCGCCCGTTGGGGGCCGTGTAGGTGGTCGAGTCGCCGATCTTGTGGCCGTTGATGGCCTCGCCGAGCGGGGAGGTCGGGGAGAAGACCTCGATGTCGGAGGTCCCGGCGATCTCGCGCGAGCCGAGCAGGAAGACCATCTCGTCGCCGGCGACGACGGCCGTGACGACCATGCCCGGCTCGACGATCCCGTTGTCCGGCGGCGTGCCGATCTGCACGTTGCGCAGCTTCTCCTTGAGCTCGCGGATGCGGGCCTCCTGCTTCGCCTGCTCCTCGCGCGCGGCGTGGTAGCCGCCGTTCTCCTTGAGGTCGCCCTCGTCGCGCGCGGCGGCGATGCGCGCGGTGACCTCGGCCCGACCCTCTCCTTCGAGGCGTGCGAGCTCAGCCGTGAGGCGGTCGTAGGCCTCCTGGGTCAGCCAAGTGGCCGCAGTCGTATCGGTCACGATCGCTCCTTTCCTTGCGTGTGTGCCGGACGGGCCGGTCTGCGCCACGAGGGCGTGCTCTCGGCAGTCCGGTCGACCGGAGGCATCCGAGGACACGTCCGGTGATCGGGTACTGAAGGGGTGCTCCGCCGTTCCCTCACGGTCACGTCGACCGGTGGTGGTGCCGGACCGGGGCGGCGCTGAAACGACCAGGATAGCAAGCGGGGGTCCGAATCACCCCGTCCGGTGCGCCCCGACGGCGTGCGCTGTCGCCCGTTCGGGTGGTGCCGTCAGCCGGTCGAGCCGGGCGTGTCCACCAGATCGCAGCGCTCGACCGTCCCGCTCACGGCGAGCTCGGTGGTCTGCACGGTGGCGGTGACGCGGCGGGTGGCGGTGGCGGCCGGCCCGACGTCGACCTTGCGCACGCCGACCTCGGCGTAGGACTCGGACAGCGCGGTGACCGTGCAGGTCACGGTCGACTCCTTGGGCTTGGTGACCTCGAAGGTCACCTCGATGGCCTGCGGGCCCTCGACGTGGAAGCCGACGTCCTTCCACGACACGGGCCGGCCGGCCATGTTCAGCCCGATCCAGATCACCAGCGCGACCCCGAGCGCCCCCGCGACCACGAGGCCGAGCCGCCCGCGCCGGGTCGACCGCGCCGTGGGCTCGGGGCCGTAGCGCCCGGCCGGCGGTCGGGTGGCGGGCGAGTCGGTCACGGAGCTCCTCGGGCGGTGGCGCGACAGGGGCGCCGCGTGCGCGATCATTGTCTCTCGTCCAACCACCCGCCCGTGCCGAGCGTGTCCGCGTCCGCGGTCCGTCGGCGGGCGACCGACGGGAGGCCCGAGGTGACCGGAGAGCGGCTGCGCCTGATGGCGGTGCACGCCCACCCCGACGACGAGTCGAGCAAGGGCGCCGCGACCACGGCGAAGTACGCGGCGGAGGGCGTCGACGTCCTGGTCGTCTCGTGCACCGGCGGCGAGCGGGGCGACGTGCTCAACACGCAGCACCCCCCGGTCGAGGGCGGCCTGGACGGCATGCGCGAGTACCGGCGCCACGAGATGGCGGCCGCGGCGGCAGCGCTCGGCGTGCGGCACCGGTGGCTCGGCTTCGTCGACTCCGGCCTGCCCGAGGGCGACCCCCTGCCGCCACTGCCGGAGGGCTGCTTCGGCCTCGTCCCGCTCGAGGAGGCGTCGGCCCCGCTGGTGCAGCTGGTCCGCGAGTTCCGCCCGCAGGTCATCACGACGTACGACCCGTCGGGCGGCTACCCGCACCCGGACCACATCATGTGCCACCGGGTCTCGGTCGAGACGTTCGAGGCCGCCGGCGACCCCGACCGGTACGTCGGCCTCGGCGAGCCCTGGGCGCCGTCGAAGCTCTACTACAACCACGGCTTCTCGCTGGTGCGCATGCGCGCGGTGCACGACGCCCTCGTCGCGGCCGGTCGCGAGTCGCCGTTCGGCGACTGGATCGACTCCCGCCAGGCCCGCGAGGTCCCCGAGCGCGAGGTCACCACGCGCATCGAGTGCTCGGCGTACTTCGGCCAGCGCGACGACGCCCTGCGCGCCCACGCGACGCAGATCGACCCGGACGGCTTCTTCTTCGCCGTCCCGCGCGAGCTCGAGATCGCACAGTGGCCCACCGAGGAGTACGAGCTCGCGTCGTCCCGGGTCCCCGTGACGCTGCCCGAGGACGACCTCTTCGCCGGGCTGCGCGCATGATCGCGGCCCTGCTGCTCGTCGCGCCGACGCCCAGCCCGTCCCCGTCGGACGTGAACATCGACGGAAGCCCCGTCGGCTCGCCCGGGTTCCTCGGGTTCGTGTTCACGTTCCTGCTCGCCGTCGCGCTCGTCTTCCTCTTCCTGTCGCTGACCAAGCAGCTGCGCGTGGTCGACCGCCGGGCGAAGAAGCTGGGGCTCGACGACGACGAGCCGGGCGACGACCGCACGGAGGGGCCGCACGCCGACCTCGGTCTCGTCGACGCCGGTGCGGCCGGCCCCGACTCCGAGGTCGACGCCGACGTGGCGGTGGCCCCGTGGGAGTACGTCGAGGACGAGCAGACGCCCGACCGGCAGCGCGGGACCAGCCCGGACGAGCCCGGTCCCGGGCCCGCCGGGGGCTCGCGGTGAGCTCGACCGACCCGCCGCTGCGGCCCGCGGTCCGGGTGACGGTCGCGCAGCTGTCGGTCAGCGCGGACCACGGCGCGAACCGCCAGGTGGTCGAGGACGCCTTCGACACCGCCGCACGGGCGCGGGCCGACCTGCTGGTGGTCCCCGAGTACGCCTCCGGCTTCGACCCGCGGGGCGTCGGCGCGGAGCACGCGGAACCGCTGGACGGCCCGTTCGTGCACATGCTGCGCGAGCGCGCGGCCGCGACCGGCGTCGCGGTGCTGGCGGGCGTCACCCTGCCGGCCGACGGCGACGACCCGCGCGCGGTCAACGCGGTCGTGGCGGTCGACGGCACGGGCGCGCTGGTCGGGGTCTACCGCAAGGTGCACCTGTACGACGCGTTCGGGCAGCGGGAGTCCGACCGGCTGGCGCCGGGGCCCGTCGACGCGCCGCCGCTCGTCCTCGAGCTGGGCGGCCTGACCTTCGGCGTGCTGACCTGCTACGACCTGCGGTTCCCCGAGTCGGCACGACGGCTTATCGATGCGGGTGCGCAGGTGCTCGTCGTGCCCGCCGCGTGGGCGGCCGGGGACCTCAAGGCGATGCACTGGCGGACCCTCGCGATCGCCCGCGCCATCGAGAACACCGCGGCGGTCGTCGCCGTCGGTCAGGCGGGCAAGGGCGTGGTCGGTCGCTCGATCGTCGTGGCGCCCGACGGCGTGGTCGGCCTGGAGATGGACGACCAGCCGCAGATCCGGACCGTCGACCTCGACGGTGCCGCGCTGCTCAGCGTCCGGGAGAAGAACCCGTCGCTCGCCAACCGTCGGTACACGGTGGTCCCGGTCGCATAAGGGTCAGGCGGAGCCGTACGACGCCATCGACACCGCGATGTAGTGGCACCCGTACCCGACCACGGTCAGCACGTGGAAGATCTCGTGGAACCCGAACCAGCGGGGGCTCGGGTTCGGCCACTTGGTGCCGTACACGACCGCACCGAGCGTGTACGCGAGCCCGCCGATCGCGATGAAGGCGACGATCGCGGCGCCACCGGCGCGGTAGAACTCCGGGAAGAACCAGACGGCGACCCAGCCGAGCGCCACGTACACGGGCACGTAGACCCAGCGCGGCGCGCCGAGCCAGAACACGCGGGCCAGCAGCCCGATCAGTGCGCCCGACCACACGACGATGAGCAGCACCCGGGCGGTGGTCGCGGGCAGCAGCAGCACCGACAGCGGCGTGTAGGTGCCCGCGATGATGAGGAAGATGTTCGTGTGGTCCAGCCGGCGCAGGACGGCGGCGGTCTTCGGGGACCAGTGGCCGCGGTGGTAGAACGCGCTGGTGCCGAACAGCATCACGGCGGTCAGCCCGAAGACGGCGGTCGACCACTTGGCCTCGGGCGTGGGGGAGAGCACCACGAGAACGATCGATGCGATGAGCACGAACGGCGTGACGCCTGCGTGGATCCAGCCGCGCAGGTGCGGCTTGACGTTGTCCGCCACCCGTTCCACGATCCCGGTCGACTCCCCGTCGGTCGGGGCCGTCGGCTGCGCACCGGAGCCTCCCGGGGCGGGCGCGGGGGACGTGCTCATGGGACTGTCTCGATTCGTCAGCGGTAACTTACGACACCGTAGGTTACGACGCCGTAGGTAGGGGTGTCGACCGAGGCGCGGCGGGTGTGATGCGGTCGGTGCGGCCCTCGTCGGGACCCTGAGAAAGACCCCTGAGGGTCCCTCGCGAACGTACCGCGCGACGCCGGACCGACCCCACGCGACGACGTCGCGGACCGGGTCCGCGGGGCGCCGCGCGGCGAGTACGGTGAGCGGGATCCGGTCGTCCATCCGAGGAGTGCGCGTGCGTCTGCCCCACCCGCTCTACGGGCTGTACGAACGCCGGCTCGCGGCGTCGCTCCCGAAGGACGGGCTCCCGCGGCACGTCGGGGTCATCCTCGACGGCAACCGCCGCTGGGCGCGCAGCGTGGGGGAGTCGACCCGGCACGGGCACCAGGCCGGGGCCGACAAGATCGCCGACCTGCTCGAGTGGAGCGAGGACATCGGCGTCGAGGTGGTCACGCTGTGGATGCTCTCCACCGACAACCTCGCCCGGAGCGCCGACGAGCTCGAGCCGCTGCTCGAGATCATCGAGGACGCCGTCGGCTCGCTCGCGGCGACCGGTCGGTGGCGCATCCAGGCGGTCGGCTCCCTCGAACTGCTCCCCGACCACACGGTCAAGGCGCTCGTCGCCGCGCAGGACGCGACCGAGGACGTGGTCGGCCTACACGTCAACGTCGCGGTCGGGTACGGCGGCCGGCGCGAGATCGCCGACGCGGTCAAGGCGTTCCTGCGCATGCACGCGGAAGCCGGGTCGAGCCTGGACGAGCTGGCCGAGGCCTTCGACGTCGAGCACATCGCCGAGCACCTCTACACGAAGGGCCAACCCGACCCGGAGCTGGTCATCCGCACCTCGGGCGAGCAGCGGCTGGGCGGGTTTCTCCTCTGGCAGAGCGCGCACTCGGAGTTCTACTTCTGCGAGGCCTACTGGCCCGACTTCCGGCGCGTCGACTTCCTGCGCGCCGTCCGTGCGTACGCGGCGCGCGAGCGACGCGGGGGCCGCTGACCCGTCCGGGTTAATTGTGTCGGGGGCCGACGAGGCCGCCGCGGGCGTCGTTCGAGCGCCTCTGCCGCTCCCACCTGCGGCTCCGTCGCGTGCGACCTGTGCGGGGCGCCGAGGCGCCCAGGGTCGCCCAGATGAACAGCGTGTAACCACTTCGCGTGTCGCCCTTGAGGGGCGCCGGAGC
Organism: Cellulomonas sp. P1_C4; assembly: GCF_056406355.1. Lineage (NCBI taxonomy): Bacteria > Bacillati > Actinomycetota > Actinomycetes > Micrococcales > Cellulomonadaceae > Cellulomonas > Cellulomonas sp. P1_C4. Next base: position 113,114 of record NZ_JBFUAI010000016.1, read on the forward strand.
GGGCTTATGTTCCGGCGTAGAGGACGGCGACCGCCGTCCCCGGGAGGCCAGCCCATGGAGCATCTGCTCCGGGAGGTGGGCCGGATCCGGCCCTCGGCCGACCGCCCCCGTCCCGTCGCCGCTCGTCGGTGCATGGTCCTGCTCTGGCAGGACGCCGACGTCCGGTGCCCGTCGCGGCGCACGTAGCGCCGGAGGGAGCCTGCCGTGGTCAGCAACGCGCAGAACGACACCCAGCCCGAGCCCGCGCTCGAGGGGCGCAGGACGCACGTCCTGGACACCTCCGTCCTGCTGTCCGACCCGCGGGCGATCCTGCGCTTCGCCGAGCACGACGTCGTGCTCCCGGTCGTGGTGATCACGGAGCTCGAGGCCAAGCGCCACCACGCCGAGCTGGGCTACTTCGCCCGGGCCGCGCTGCGGATGCTGGACGACCTGCGCATCGAGCACGGCCGCCTCGACACGCCGATCCCGCTCGGCGAGGACGGCGGCACGCTCTGCGTCGAGCTCAACCACACCGACCCCACGGTCCTGCCCGCCGGCTTCCGTCTGGGCGACAATGACACGCGGATCCTCGCCGTGGCGGCCAACCTCGCCGCCGAGGGCAAGGACGTCACGGTCGTCTCCAAGGACCTGCCGATGCGCGTCAAGGCATCCGCGGTCGGCCTGCGCGCCGAGGAGTACCGCGCGGAGCTGGCCGTCGACTCCGGCTGGACCGGCATGGACGCGCTCGACCTGGGCGAGCAGCAGATGGCGAACCTGTGGGAGCACGAGTCCATCGCGCTCGCGGACGTCCCCGCCGGCTTCGGGACCGGGAGCGCGAACCCGAACGACCTGCTGTGCCACACCGGCGTCGTGCTGCACAGCCCGCGCGGCTCGGCCCTCGGGCGCGTGACGGCCGACAAGCACGTGCAGCTGGTGCGCGGCGACCAGGACGTGTTCGGCCTGCACGGCCGCAGCGCCGAGCAGCGGATCGCCATCGACCTGCTGCTCGACGAGGAGATCGGCATCGTCTCGCTCGGCGGGCGCGCCGGCACCGGCAAGTCGGCGCTCGCCCTGTGCGCCGGCCTCGAGGCGGTGCTCGAGCGTCGCCAGCACCGCAAGGTCATGGTGTTCCGACCCCTGTACGCGGTCGGCGGCCAAGACCTCGGCTACCTGCCCGGCAGTGCCGACGAGAAGATGAACCCCTGGGCACAGGCCGTCTTCGACACCCTCGGGGCGCTGGTCTCCAAGGAGGTCGTCGAGGAGATCATGGACCGCGACATCCTCGAGGTCCTGCCGCTGACCCACATCCGCGGGCGCTCGCTGCACGACGCGTTCGTGATCGTCGACGAGGCCCAGTCGCTCGAGCGCAACGTCCTGCTCACCGTGCTGTCCCGCATCGGCCAGAGCTCGCGCGTGGTCCTCACGCACGACGTGGCCCAGCGCGACAACCTGCGGGTCGGCCGGCACGACGGCGTCGCCGCCGTGATCGAGGCGCTCAAGGGCCACCCGCTCTTCGCGCACATCACGCTCACCCGCTCCGAGCGCTCGCCCGTGGCCGCGCTCGTCACGGAGCTGTTGGAGGGCATCGAGGTCTGAGGGTTCGACGGGACGCCCGGGCTCCCCGCGGGGATCCGGGCGTCCGCGCGCCTCAGGGGTGGTGGTGCGCGTCGAGGACGCGGACCAGGGCGCCGAGGCCCGTCGCGAGCGCCTGCCGTTCCGCCGGCGTCAGCTGCGCGAGCATCCGGCCGTGGTGCTCCCGCAGCTCTGCGCCCACGCGGTCGGCCACATCGCGGCCGTCGACGGTCAGCTCGAGCCGATAGTGGCGTCGGTCTTCGGGGTCCCGCTCGCGCGAGATCCAGCCGCGGCCCTCGAGCCCCGCGGCGAGCCTGCTCACGGTGCTCTTCTCGAGCCCGAGCCGGGCAGCGAGGTCCTGCTGGGAGAGCGCGCCGGCCTCGGCCAGCTCACCGAGCGCGAACGTCTCGGAAAGCGAGAGCCGCACGCCGGCGTGCTCGTGCTGGGTCTGCACAGCGTCCAGCAGGCCGCTGGTGCGGGCGAGCTGCTGGAAGAACCGTCGAAGGTCGTCGTCCGGAAAGGTTGTGTCATACAACTGCCGCGCCTACGCTCTCCCTAAGAGTTGTGACGTACAACTGTATCGGAGGGCCTGATGACGACCGCGACGCACCGCGCCCGCGAGAGCATGTTCGGTCTGGTGCACCATCCCGCGCAGTACAGCCGGTTCGCCGGCCGCCTCGCCGCGAGCCTGTACCGGCGGGTCGCCCGCGACGTCGACGGCCTCGCGCTGTCGCCGGGTGCACGGGTGCTGGATGTCGGCACGGGACCGGGCGCCCTGCCGACGCTGATCGCCGGGGCCCGTCCGGATCTGCGGATCGACGCGATCGACCTCTCGTCGGAGATGATCGCGCAGGCCACGGGGTCGGCACCGGTGTCGGTGACGTTCGCGGTAGCCGACGTCGCCCGGCTGCCGTGGCCCGACGGCACCTTCGACCTGGTCGTCTCGACCATCAGCCAGCACCACTGGGTCGACCCGACCGCCGGGATGGCCGAGGTGCGGCGCGTGCTCCGGCCGGGCGGGCGGGCGTGGATCTACGACTTCCGCTGGGCGCTCGGCCGGGCTGAGCGGGGCGCCGAGCCGCTCGATGCCGACACGGCGGTGGCGCGCCAGAGCCCGCTGGCCGGCACCCGATGGTTCAGCCCGTTCGGTCGTCTGGTGCTGCGACCGGCCTGACCGGCCGTCAGCCCTCGACCAGCTGCCCGTCGGCGATGCGCAGCACGCGGTCTGCGAGCGAGACCATGAGCGGGTCGTGCGTGGACACGATGGCCGTCATGCCCTCCGCCTCGACGACGGCGCGGATGAGGGCCATCACGGCCGTGCCGGTCTCGGTGTCCAGCTGGCCGGTCGGCTCGTCCGCCACGAGCAGGCGCGGGGAGTTGGCCAGCGAGCGGGCGATCGCGACGCGCTGCTGCTGGCCGCCCGACAGCTCACCGGGTCGCTGCAGGGCGTGCGGGCCGAGGCCGACGAGGTCGAGCAGCAGCCGGACGCGCTCCTCGCGGTCCTTGCTGGGCAGCTTGCGCAGGCGCAGCGGCACGCCGACGTTCTCGGCCGCGGAGAGCACCGGCACGAGCCCGAACGTCTGGAACACGAACGACACGACGTCGCGGCGCAGCTCGACCAGGCCGCGCTCGTCGAGGGTCGACACCTCGCGCCCGTCGACGACCACCCGGCCCTCGTCGGGGCGGTCGAGGCCGCCGACGATGTTGAGCAGGGTCGTCTTGCCCGAGCCGGAGCGGCCGACCAGCGCGACGAGCTCGCCCGGCTGGATCGTGAACGAGACGTCGCGCAGGGCGTGCACGGCGCCGGTGCCCGAGCCGTAGGTGCGGCTCACGTGCTCGACCCGGACGACGGCGTCGGTCGAGCCCGTCGGCGCCGGTGGGGAGGTGGTGGTCGTGGTGGTCATCGGCTCGTCTCCTCGCGGGGGCCGACGACGGGCGTCGTGCCGGTCGTGGTCGGCGTGTCGACCGCGGCGGTGGACGAGTGCCGGCCGGAGGGCCGTCCCGGCGGACCGCCGACCTCACGCGCAGGCACCGCCCGCTCCGGCCAGAGCGACACGTGCGACGACTCGAGCGCGAGCCGCACGCGGCCGACCAGGTTCAGCGTGTCGCGGTACTCCTTCGGCAGCTGCACGCGGCCCGCCCGGTCGAGCACGGCGAGCTCCTCGGCGACGACGTGCTCGGTGCCGTCCTCGCGGGTGTGCGTGCGCCGCACGACCTCCGAGCTGGTGCGCCCGTCGCGGATGGCCACGGTGCGCTGCACGTGCTCGCTCACGCCCGGGTCGTGGGTGACGACGACGACGGTGGTGCCCAGCTCGCGGTTGACGGTCCGCAGGCCCTCGAGGACGTCGTGCGAGGTGGCGGAGTCGAGCTCGCCGGTGGGCTCGTCGGCGAAGAGCACCTGCGGGGCGTTGGCCAGCGCGACCGCGATGGCGACCCGCTGCTGCTCGCCGCCGGACATCTGCCCGGGCCGGCGGTCGGCGCAGTAGCCGACGCCGAGCACCTCGAGCAGCTCGGCGGCCCGGCGGTCCCGCTCCTTGCGCCGGACCCCGGTCAGGGCGAGGGGGAACGCGACGTTCTCCGTGGCGGTGAGGTACGGCACGACGTTGCGGGCGGTCTGCTGCCAGACGAACCCGACCATCGAGCGCCGGTATGCCACGCGCTGCGCGCTCGACATGGCCATGAGGTCCCAGGGCCCCACCCGGACGCGCCCGGCTGTGGGCACGTCGAGGCCCGACAGCACCGAGAGCAGCGTCGACTTGCCGGACCCGGAGGCGCCGACGATCGCGACGAGCTCGCCGTCCTCCACGAGCAGGTCGAGGCCCTGCAGGGCCTGCACCTCGATCCCCTCCGACTGGTAGATGCGCACCAACGAGTCACACACGATGAGCGCGTGCTCGCCGAACGCCCCCGTGCGCTGCTGGGCCCGCTCCTCGAGCGCGCCGAGCGTGGTCTCCGTGACGGTCACGTGTGCCTCCCTCGTCGGAAAATCATCGTTCGCCCACCCGCAGCACGTCGCCCAGACGGTCGCGCCGGCGCACGGCCGACTCGACCGCGACGGCAACCGTGAGCGAGGCCAGCACGACGGCCGCGGCGCCCACGATCGGGACCCACGTGACCTGCAGCGTCGTCGCCTCGGCTGCGCCCGTGACCACGTCCAGCCCGAGCGCCCCGATGAGCATCCAGGGGACCGCGATCCCGACGGCGGTCCCGCCGATCAGGGCCACGACCGCCAGCGGCGCGAGTTCACCGAACGTCATGGCGCGTGCCGTCCGGGCGTCGAGCCCGAGGGTGCGCAGCGCCGAGAGCGTCCGGCCGCGCTCGCGGGACGTGGCCACCACCGTCAGCACCAGCGCGACGGCCGCGTAGCCCGCGAGCGCGATGCCGACCGCGACGAGCAGCCAGAGGAGCCCGGACGTCAGCGGTGACGAGCGCCAGTGGCTGAGCCAGGCGCCGCGCTCGGTGACGGTGATCCCGGACGTGTCGGTGAGGCCGACCGCCCGCACCGCGTCGACGGCGCCCGGACCGTCGACCCACGCGACCGTGGGAGCGAGGTCGGTCCCGGATGCCGCCTCGAAGCGCGCGCGGTCGACGATGACGACCGCGTCGGTGTCGGCCGCGGCGTTGTCCGTCGTCACGGCGACCGCGGGCGGGTGCTCGGAGGTGCCGATGACGGCCAGGTCGACGAACCCGGTCTTGGCCATCACTGCGGGCTGGACCAGGGCGGCCGTGCTCTGGAGCGCGGGCGCGATCAGCGCGGGCACCTGCGAGCCGGAGGCATCGCCCAGCTCAGCGAGCCCCGCGTCGACCGGTCGGCCGGCGGCCGTCAGCACGGCGGCGAGGTCCTCCGCGTCGACCAGCACGAGCTGCGCCTTGACGCCGCTCTCCTTGCCGAACGTCCGCGAGCCGACAGCGAGGGCGCCCGCGACGGCGGTCACCCCGGGCTCGTCGCGCAGGGCGTCGAGGGCTTCGGGCGGGATCTCTCCGTCGATGCGGACGGGCGCTCCGACGACGATGTCGGCCGCGGCGAGCTGGCCGTGCTGCACGGTGACCGCGGTCGTCCCGCAGAAGACGACCAGCGCGACCGCGACGGTCAGGGTCAGCAGCGGGACGCGGGTGCCGGCCGTGCTGCTCGCCCGCGCGGTGGCGATCACGGGGGTCAGCCCGCGGCGGCGGGCCGCGAGGCGGGACAGGGCGCGCAG